>DASZQC010000119.1:0-13479 GCA_035549815.1 Dongiaceae bacterium | reverse complement strand
AAGGCGCGCGCCGGACGCAACCCGCCCGCCAGCAGCGCGGCGCCGCCGACAGCGAGGAAAAGACGCCGATCAATCGCCATCGAGCGCATTGAAACCGATCGCAAGGTTGAGGTTGGCGGCGACGGGGCCGGCCAACAGGTCACGCAGCTTGACCAGGGCGACCGCCAGTTCCTCGACATGGGGGCGCTGGCCCGCATCGGCCGCGGCCTCGCCCAGCGGCAGGGTGATCTTGTCCTTGGCGGCCAGAGCCGCGTCGATGGCGGCGGCGAAATCCTTGGCGATCCGGTCGCCGCCCGGGGTCGTGCGCAGCATCGCCGCGAGCCCGGCATCGTTGCCGAACAGGTCGCGCAGGCCCTCGATGTTCGCCGTCACCATCGCCAGCGACTGGCCGCTGCGCCAGAATTCCGCCTGCTGCGGTTTCGCCTTCTCCAGGCTGGCGCCGAGTGCCACCAAGAGCTTCATGTCGCGCACGGCGATGGTGGTGGTCAGCATATCGTTCAACAGGCGCCCGGCGGCATCGCGGGCACTCGGCATCAATTCATCGTTCGGGTCCGGATGCTCGATCCGATCGAGCATCGGCTTCTCGCCCCCCGTCCAGTCCGCCAGCACGTCGCCGGCGATGGTGTGCAGATTGTCCCCGATCGCCTTCATCACGCCGCAACGAAAGGCGGCACCCGGCGCATCTTTCGCCACGGCCTGCAGCGCTTCGTTGTCGAACAGCAGCCGCTCCATCGCCGGCAGGCCCTGCACGCCGACGCTGGTGGTGGCGAAGCGTTCCGGCGCCAGCGCCGCCGGGTCCTGCTTGCCCAGCACATCGGAGAGCTGCCGGCCGACGACGTTGCGCTTGTCCGGCCAGTATTGGATGCGGGCCGCGCGCTGATGCACGGAGATCGCGCCCAGGGTGAAGAATTGCAGGCGGGCCCATTGGGTCGCCGTCGCGGCAAAGGCGTTCTGCGTCATGGCGAGCTGCTCCGCCGATGGCGCCGCGCACAAGGCCGCCGCCTCGTCGCGCAGATTGTCCGCCGCCGCCTGAAAGGATTTGTAGCCGGGAATGATCGTGTTGCGCGCCGTGGCGCCCATGGCGGTGGCATAGTCGGCGTCGGTGAATGCCAGGGCCGGCGTGGTGGCGCAACCCAGCAACAGGCCGGCGATGAAAAGGCGCTTCATAGACTCTCCAAAAAGGCGATCAGCCGGGCGCGATCCGCGGCGGACAGATCGGTGGCGGCCTGCCGGGACCTGGCCGCTTCGCCCCCGTGCCACAGGATCGCCTCCAGAATGGACCGGGCGCGACCGTCATGCAGCAAGGTCGCGGCGGGACCATTTGCCGCACGTTGGCCGAGGCCCCAGAGCGGCGCCGTGCGCCATTCCCGCGCATCGATCGCGGAAGAGATTGCGCCGGTATCGGTGACGTCGGCAAGGCCGTCGCCCATGTCGTGCACCAACAGGTCGGTGTAGGGCGCGATCCAGATTTCCTGGCCGGCCGCATCGAGCGAGGGCTGGCGCTCGGTGTGGCAGGCGCCGCAGCCGGCCTTGGCGAAGATCGCGGCGCCCGCTTGCGTCTCGTCGGTCGGTTGCGCCGCCTGCGGCGCCGGAAGGTCGCGCAGATAATTGGCGATCAGCGACACGAGCTGGCCGTTGACCTCCGGCTCGCCGGCCTTGGCGCCGTGCGGCAGCGCGCGGCATCTGGCCTCCGCTTCGGTGCAATCGCCCCAGGGCTCCAGGTGGGTCGGTGTCGACAATCCGATGTCGAGATGGAAGGCGGACGAGGCCTGCCGCTCCAGATCCGGCTCCACCGCCTTCCAGCCGAAGCGGCCGGGATGGATGTTGTCGTCGGCATAGGTGCCCATGACCACGGCGCCGGAGATGCCGTCGCCGTCGAGATCGTCCGGATCGGCCAAGTCCGCCATGCGCCCGAAGGGAATGCGCTCCAGGAGGCCGAGACCGTGCAGGTCCTGCGCCAGGCGCGGCGACACCCAATCGATGGCCGGCATCTTTCCGGCGTCGTTGGCGATGAGGAAATGCGGCTTGCGCAATTCCACTTCGGTGCCATCCGCGAGCTGCACCCGGTGCGTTTCATACTGCACCACCAGGCGCCCTTCCGATGGCAAAGCGGTGACCGCCATGGTCTGCACCTGCTCGCCCAATTGCGGATGCGGCGAAATCTTGCCGTCCGTCACCTGGCCGACACGCAGGGTCAGGGAAGAGATTGCCGGCAATTCCCCCGGCGCCAGCGCAATGGGTGTCTGGCCGCCGCTCTTGTGGCAGGTGCTGCAGGCGCGCGCGTTGAACAGCGGGCCGAGGCCGTCCGCCGACTTGGTGGAGGACGGCGCCTGCACCCACAGGCGCTCGAACAAGGCCTTGCCCAGAATGAAATCCATGGAATCGGCCGCGACCGCCGGCGCGCCGGAGGCGCCGAGGAACAGCAGCGATGCAGCCAGAATCCTAGGCGACGCGGACATAACCCATCATCCCGGTCTCCTGATGCTCGATGATATGGCAATGCATCATCCAGTCTCCGGGATTGTCCGCTATGAAGCAAATCTCAACCCGCTCCTTGGGCGCCACCAGGACCGTATCCGCCAGATGCGGCACGATCTCCTTCTCGTTGGAGCGCAGCACCCGGAACGTATGGCCGTGCAGATGGATCGGGTGCTGGTGCGGGGTGCCGTTGAAAATCTCGAAAATATAGGGCTTGCCCAGTTTCAGCTCGACCAGCGGCGCCGGGGTCAGCTTGTGGCTCTGCCCCGCCCAGGCTTTGCCGTTGATGGCCCAGAAGGTCTGGCCGGGCAGGCACAAGGCATCCAGGCCCAGGCCGCTCTCCTTGAGCCAGGCTTCCAGCTCCGGCGAGGTATGGCCGGCGGTGAGGTCGAAGCTGATGCGCGCTGCCGCGTTCGGGTCCGCTTCCGGCACGTGCGAAGCAACGAGTTGTGGCCGTTCGTCCGGTGCCTTCACGGAGGTTCCGTCGCCGGTGATGCGCGCGATCGGCTTCGGCGCGGTACCGAAGATGTTCTGCAGCTCCACCATTGCGCCCGGATCGTCCGGCATGCAGAAGGCGATGTCGACGCGCATGGCCGGGCCGAGGCGCCAGCCCTTGACCGGAACCGGCGCGGAATCGAACGCGAGGGGATTACCGTCGGTCGCGATGATGCGGCCCTCCGCGCCGGCCAGGTTCAGCACAGCAATGCGCGAGCTATCCAGGTTCAGCACGCGCAGGCGCACCCAGCCGCCGGACGGCACCTGCATCTCCGCCAGCGGCTGGGCATTCGCGGTCTCGAGATTGCCGAAGGTGCCGGCGCGCGCGGCCCCCTTCGCAGTCATGAAAGTGCCGAAGCTGCCGTCGGGGTTGAGCTGCCAGTCCTTGATGGCGCAGACCAGATCGGCGGCGAACAGGGCCTGCTCCGCCGGGTCCTCCACGATCAGCGCGCCGGCCAGGCCGCGGCCCAGTTGCGTGACCGTGTCGCAATGGGGATGGAAGAAAAAGGTGCCGGCGTCGGGCGGCGTGAATTCGTAGGCGAAGCTCTGGCCCGGCTCCACCGGCGGCTGGGTCATGTAGGGCACGCCGTCCATCGGCATGGGCAGGCGGATGCCGTGCCAATGGATGGTGGAATGCTCGGTCAGCTCGTTGTGCAAGTTGGCGCGGAAGGTCTCGCCGCGCTGCGTGCGCAGGACCAAAGGCCATTGATCGGCATAGCCCCAGATCGGGGTGGCACCGGCATCTGGCAGCAGAGAGAGGCTGCGCTGCTTGGCAATCAGGTCGAACGCCGGCATCGGCGAAACCGCGGACGCAAAGCGCAACGGCGGCAGCGCCATGAGCGCCGCCGCCGTTGTCAACATGTGCCGCCTGGTCAGCATTGACCCGCGGGTGGTCGTTACTGGACGGCCGAGGGATTGTCGAGGCTGTCGGAGCCCTCGATCGCCACGGCGCCGATCTTCAGGGCCTCGATGGCCTTCTCGACCGCACGGGTCTGGGCAATCAAGCCGTCGATCGCGTCCTGGACCATCTTGTTGCCGGCCGCGTTGCCGTCGCCGATCATCTGGTCATAGGCTTCCTTGCCGCTGTCGGCGGTGTCCTTGATCAGCTTCAGCTTGGCCTCGGCGTTGGCCATGGCGTCCTTCACACCCTTGTCCGCGCTCGCGGAGGCGGCGGCGACCAGCTCGGAAAGGCTGGCGCCCTTCACGACGCTGCCGTCGGTGCGGGTGTAGCTGCCGTTGTAGATCGCGATCATGCCCACTTCGTCGTAGTAGTGCGAGTTGTGGGTGTTGTCGGAGAAGCAATCATGCTCCTCCTCCGGGTCGTGCAGGATCAGGCCGAGCTTCATGCGCTCGCCCGCCAGTTCGCCATAAGAGAGGCTGCCGAGGCCGGTGAACATCATGATCAGCGCGCCGTTGCCGCCGGCATCGCGCAGCGCCTTGCGCGCGGCGCCGTCGGCGGTCCAGTTGGCGGTCATTTCCTTGAGGTCGTCGACCAGCAAGGAAGCCGCGGTCTTCAGGTAGGCGGCGCGGCGGTCGCAATGACCGTTGGTGCAATTGGCCGTGTCGTAGTCGCTGGCCGGACGGTTGCCGGCGCCCGGGCCGGTGCCGTTCAGATCCTGACCCCACAGCAGGAACTCGATCGCGTGATAGCCGGTGGCGACGTTCGCCTCGGAATCGCCGGCCTCGTGCAGCTTGTCGGCCAGCAGTTCCTTGGTGATCTCGGTCGCGTCGATCTCTTCGCCACCGACGCTGATCTTCGGATTAGCGATCACGTTGGCGGTGTAGAGCGGATTCTCATCGGATTCGGTGCCGTAGGAGCTGTCGACATAGTCGATCAGGCCCTCGTCCAGCGGCCAGGCATTCACCTTGCCCTCCCAATCGTCGACGATCGGGTTGCCGAAACGATAGCCTTCGGTCTCCTGGTAGGACGGGCGCGAGGCGAGCCACGCCTGGCGCGCGGCCTTCAGATTCTCGTCCGTCGGCTTGGCGATCAGCGTGTCGATGGCGCCTTCCAGCGCGACGGCCGCGTTCAGCGCGTCCTCATACTTGGCGTGGGCGATGTCGGCGTAGGTTTCGATGACGGCATTAACGTCGGCGGCTTTCGCCGGCGCGGCGCTCAGCAGCGCGACGCCGATCAGCGCACTCGCGCACACATGCCCCAGGATGCTCTGACGAGCGGACTTATGAGCCATTTTGGACCTCCCTCAAGCGGCGGCGGATACCATAATGAGAATGATTATGAGAAGCAATTGCGTGGACGCGGACCTTTCGTCACATCTCCGCGCTCCCCATAACAGATTGATATAGTTAACTATTTTACATGCTGGATGATCTCGAATCCCTCGAAGTTCGGGCCGCCGATATAGAGGCCTTTGTGCTGGCCGGCATTCTGGTGCGCCTGGCGGAAGGCTTCCGATTTCGTCCAGCCTTCGAAGGTTTCCTTGGACGACCAGACGGTATGCGAGGCATAGAGCGTATGGTCCTCGCGCGTCGGGCCCTTCAGCAGGTGGAACTCGACGAAACCAGGCACCTGGCGCAGCAGGATGTCGCGCTCGCGCCAGACGCGCTCGAACTCCTGTTCCTGGCCCAGCTTCACCTGGAAGCGGTTCATGGCGATGAACATGGGGATCTCCTTTCGGGGTCAGTGCATGGTGTCGGATTGCGGCCAGACCAGGACATAGGGCCGGTCCTGGCCCGGTTCGTGGAGCACGCGCGCGGCGACGCCGAACACGCTGCCCATCAGATGGGGAGTCAGCACTTCCTGCGGCGTGCCGGCGGCGAAGGTGCGGCCGTGCTGCAGCACATGGATGCGGTCGGCATAGGCAGCGGCATGATTGGGATCGTGCAGCACCGCCAGCACGGCCACGCCATTGTCGGCCAGGCGCCGCGCCGCCGCCAGCACCAGATGCTGATGCGCGAGATCGAGGTTGTTGGTCGGCTCGTCCAGCAGCAGATAGCGGCTTTCCGACGGCGCGCCCGTCTCCTCCCCTGCCGAGATCTGCGCCAGCACGCGGGCCAGTTGCACGCGCTGCTTCTCGCCGCCCGAGAGCGTCGGATAGGAGCGTTCCGCCAGATGCAGCACACCGGTTTCGGTCATTGCCGCGGCGGCGGCACGCAGATCGCCGCGCCCCGGATGGCGCCCCATATGCGGCGAGCGACCGATCAGCACCACCTGCAAGGCGGTGAAAGGGAAGCCCAGCGTCGCATTCTGGGTCAGCACGGCGCGACGGCGCGCCAATTCTCGGCTTTTCCAACGCGCCAGCGCCCGGCCGGCAATCTCCACGGCGCCTTCATCGGGCAGCAGCGCGCCGGACAAGGCATGCAGCAACGTCGTCTTCCCCGCGCCGTTGGGGCCGATCACCGCCACCATCTCGCCGCCCGGCACGTTGAGGCTGACATCGTCCAGGATGCGACGCGGACCGCGCACCACACGGATAGCACTGCAGCTCAACATCACCAGCCTCCCTGATCGCGCTGGCGCAACAGCAGCCAGAGGAAGAACGGCCCACCGATCATGGAAGTCAGGATGCCGATCGGCAGTTCCGCCGGCACGACGATGGTGCGGGCGACGAGATCGGCCAGCAACACCAGGCAGGCGCCGAGCAGGGCCGAGAGCGGGAACAGGGTGCGGTGATCCGCCCCCGTCAGCAGCCGCACCAGATGCGGCACCAGCAGCCCGACGAAGCCGATGGCGCCGGTCAGCGCCACGGTGCCGCCGACGGTCAGGGCGACCAGCGCGACCATCAGGCGCTTCATACGCTCGACGTTGAAGCCGAGATGGCGCGCCTCCGCCTCGCCCAGCAGGAGTGCGTTGAGGTGCCGCGCGAAATACGTCAGGGCCAATGTCGATCCAAGGACCATCGGCGTGGCAATGAACAGATGGTGCCAAGTGACGCCGTTGAGGCTGCCCAACATCCAGAAATTGAGGTCGCGCAGCTCCTGCTCGGAGCTGAGAAAGGTCAGCAGACCGATGCCCGCCGCCGCGATGGCATTGATGGCGACGCCGGCCAGCAGCAGGGCGGCGACATCCGTGCGGCCGTCGCGCGTCGCCACCAAATAGACGACGATGGTGGCGATGAGGCCGCCAAAAAACGCCGCCATCGGCAAGGCGTGGCGCAGGATCTCCGGCGGCAGATACTGGAACATCGAGCGGCCAAGCACGATGCAGGCCGCCGCGGCCAGGGCAGCACCCGTGGATACGCCGACGAGGCCGGGATCGGCCAGCGGGTTGCGGAACAGCCCTTGCAACGTGACGCCGGCCACGGCCAACCCGGCGCCGGTCAGGATGCCGAGCCCGATGCGCGGCAGGCGGATGTCGATGAGGATGGTCGCCAGGGCTTGGTTTACCTGGGCCTCGCTGCCGGGTGCGGCAGTCACAAGCCCGAGGCGCGCCGCGATCATCTGGAGCGCGTCCAGCGGCGGGATATGGATCGCCCCGCCATGGATGGTGATGAAACACGTCCCCAGCAGCAGGAAGAAGGCGGCAAGAACGGCCAGGGTCGTGCGGCGATTTTGTCGTCGCGCCAGCGCGATGAAATTGCCGACCGGGTCGAGCGCGGTCATTGCGAGGCGCTGGTCAGGTCCGGAATGGCGGCGCCGGGATGCAGCGCCACGGCCAGATCACGGATCGCCTGCGGCGTGCGCGGCCCGAAGCCGAGCAGCAGCAGGGAATCCATCGCCACCACGCGCCTGGCCTTGGCCGCCGGAGTCTGGGCCACGTCGGTCCGTTGCAGCAGGCCTTCGACCCCGCCCATCTTTTCCAGGGTCAGGTCGGTGACCAGCAGCGCGTCCGGCTTGGATGCGATCATGCCTTCGGAGGAGACCGGCTTGAAGTCGGTGAAATCCTGGATCGCGTTGCGGCCGCCGGCCAGACGGATGATGGAATCGGCGGAGGTCTTGAGCCCGCCCACCATCGGCGCGCCCTGGCCGACCGAGAACAGGAACAGCACGTTGGGCTGTTCCTGCAGGCCCGCCACGGCGGATTGCAACGCGGCGAAATCCGCCGCCAGCTTGGCCTTCAGCGCAGCACCTTCGGCTTCGCGGCCGATGGCGCCGGCAACGGCCTCGACTTTCTTGATCACGCCGTCGGTCGAATGGTCGTCCGGCACCAGCACCAGGCAGGCGCCGGCGGCTTTCAACTGGTCCAGCACCGGCAGCGGGCCGGAATCGGCGATGGCGAGAATCAGCTTCGGCGACAGGCTCAGGATCGGCTCGGCCGACAATTGCCGCAGGTAACCGACCTGCGGCAGGTCGCGCGCCACCCGCGGCTCGCGGCTGGTGATGTCGACCGCGATGACGCGGTCGCCGGCGCCCAGCGCATAGACGATCTCGGTCACGTCGCCGCCGATCGAGACGATCGGCCCGTCCTTCACCGGCAGGTCGCAGGCGGCCTGGGCGGTCCCCGAAGAGGCGGAGAATGCCCAGGCCACTGCAACGATCGCGCAAGCTCCCAGGATGCCGCGCATGCTTACCAAACCTCCCTCTAGAAGCTCATGCCGTAGCTGACGGCCAGGCGGAAATCCCGGCCCGGCGCATTCTCGAAGGCGAGATAGCGCTCATACTCGTTGTCGACCACGTTCTCGATGCCGGCATCGACGCGGAGGCCTTCCAGCGGCCCTTCGTCGGGCACCCAGCTCGCGAACAGGTTGACGATGTGATAGCCGTCGACGGCCAGATCCTCGCTCCCGTCGGGTACGCGATCCTGCGCCCAGGCGAACTCGTTGGTGACGCCGAAGGCAAGATCGAAGGCCGGGATCTTGCCGCCGATGGTCAGGATCAGCTTGTCGGCCGGGATCGAGGTCAAGGGCTCGTCGTCGGTCTCGTTGTCGCCGCGGATGCGGGAATAGCCGCCGGAGAAGAACACGTAGTCCGAATCATAGGTGAGGTTGACTTCCGCACCTTCGATCTCGGCTCGCGGCACGTTGATCGGCGTCGTCGTCAGGATGATGGTCGGGAAGAACTCCATGATGACTTCGCCGTCGATGAAGTTCTTGGCGTCGGTGTGGTAGTAGGCGGCGTTGAACCGGATGGCGTCACCCGGCATCGCCACATCGTCGAAGGACAGGCGCAGGCCGCCTTCCCACGTTTCGGTCGTTTCCGGCTTCAGGTCGGGATTCGGCACGAAGACGTTGTTGAGGGGGCCGCCGAGGGCGAAATGCGTGCCGGTGATGTACATCTCGCGGATCGATGGCGCGCGGTAACCCTCGCTGTAGCTGCCATAGACCGACGCCCATTCCAGCGGCTGCCAGTTGACGCCGACCTTCGGCGACACGCGGTCGTCGTCCCGGTCGTCGAACTCGTTGCTCTCCGGATCGGTCTGGTAATAGTCCCAGCGCACGCCCGGCGTCAGCGTCAGTTGATCGAACAGCTTGACTGAGTATTGCGCGTACACGCCGACGACATCCTGCGTCGCATCGGGGTTTTGCGGCTGCTTCTCGCCATTGACCCGGCCCTCTCCGCTGTCGTTGTAGTACTCGACGCCGAGGGTGAAGCTGTGCGCGGCCCAATCGGTGTCGAACTCGGCGGTGTTGAAGACATCGATGCCGGTCGTGGTGAGATCGGCCTTCGTGACCAGATCGTACTCCTCGCCGTCATCGGTGATGTCGGTGTCGTCGCGATAGAGCGTCGCCTGCAAATTGATCAGATCGGTGTCGACGCTGTCGAAGGTGTAGCGGGCCGTAGCCGTGCTCTTGCGAATCTCGTGATCGGCATCGTACTCGAAATTTGGGATAGGCGAGCTGTTGACATCTGTCGCCAGGATGTCTTCGTCATCCGAGAAGATCAGGCCCGAAAACTCCAGCCGATGCCCCTCGGCCGGGTTGATGCCGAGCTTGACCAGGCCGTTCTGGATGTCGGTGTTGGTGTTCTCTATTTCGTCTTCGGAGCCGTCTTCGTAGTCCTCGCCGTTGCGATAGGTGAAGTTGCCGAGGAAATCGACCTGCTCGAGCGGCTGAACCGCGATCGTAGTGCTCGTCAGCCACTCGTCATTGACCGAGTGGCCGCCGAACTTCTGCCGGAAGCCGAAGGTGTCGCCTTCGTCCAGGAAGTCCTCGGCATCCTTGGTGGTCAGCGATAGAACACCGCCGATGGCGCCGCTGCCATAGAGGGTCGAGCCGGTGCCCTTGAGCACCTCGACCTGCTTCAACATATCGGGATCGACGAACATGCTGCCGCCGTGGGCGGCGCCGACATTCTGCCGCGCGCCGTCGATCGTGGTGACGACGCGGTTGGAGCCCCAGCCGGTGCCGCCGAAGCCGCGGATATTGGGCTGCGATTGCGACCCCTTGGGTCCGCCTTCCACTTCGACGCCGGGCAGGTCGTTGAGGATGTCGCCCAGCGTCGAGGGCTGGCTGCGCTCGAGATCTTCCTGGTCGAGCACATCGATGGTGGCCGGCACTTCGTCGCGCGGCGTCGGAATCTTCGTGCCGGTTACCGTCAGCGGATTAAGAACGACAGGCTTCATCGCCGGTGCCGATGAATCCGCGGCCTGTGCCGGCTGCGCCTCGTCTATCGGCACAGAGTCCTGCGCCACAGCAACACCACCTACAGCAGCCAGCCACGCAGCGGCGGCCACCGCCCCAATTCTGTTCCAAGCCATACCAAGTCCCCCGTTGAGCCTTCGTCTTCATGGAGTTTCCCTGGCTGGCTACATGACCTTGCGGGCCGAATTGCTGGCTTGGGTTCACGCCGAATGACACGCCCGGCCCCATGCCGGACGCCTATCCCGTTCGACGCTTCGTGCTTACTTCGTCAGCACGAGTCCGCCGCGGCTGGTGCGCCGCAAGCGGTAAAGATGTCCGTCATGCTCGATGACCGCCTCGCCGGCGGCACCGAGGATCTTGGAGCTGGGAAAGCGCGGAACATCGGCTGAATCATTGCCTGCGGCGCTTCCCGCAGCCTGATTGGAGCTCGCCCCGCTGGAATTCGCCCCATTGGAATTCACTTGGCCAAGGATCCGGCCAGACACGGTCGATTGCTGAATGTTCATCGGCGTCCACTTCGCTGTTGCTGTGTCACTCGCACAACTCCCAGACCATCAATCCTTAATGCAACTCATTCTCATTTGCAACAATCATCGAAGAAGGGTGATTGCGTGATTTTCCCGTCAACGCAGGGTGAATTGCACCGGGACCACGATCTCGACCACCGGGTCGGTAATCTCCGCCGGCAAGGCCGGCAGGGGCTGGGCGCGGGCGATCATCGCCAGTACCTCCTCATCCAGCGCCGCATAGCCGGAGCTGCGCGCCAGCGCGAAGCTCAGCACCGTGCCGTTCCGGTCCATGCGGAAGCGCAGGAAACTGGTGCCCTGCTCGTGCCGCTTGCGGGCGCTCTTCGGGTATTTCTTGTGCTTTTCCAGGTGCGCCAGGAGGATGCCCTGCCAATTGGCCTCGGCATTGGCCCGGCGCGCGATATCGGCGGCCGAGGGTGCTGCCGGGGCCGCCGCCTGCTGCAACGGCGCGGCCGCGGCGGCCACCTGTTGCGAAGGTTGCGGCGGGGCCTTTTGCGCGACGGTCGGTTCGGCCTCCGGCTTCGGCTTGTCCGCGGGCTTCGGCTTTTGCCCAGGCTTCTCTGGGGGCTTCTCCGGGGGCTTCTCTTTCGGCTTTTCCTTCGGCTTTTCCGCCACCTGCTCCTTGGGCTTCTCCGGCACCGGCTTCGGCAGAACGACCTCCGGCTCGGGGATCGTCGGCGGCACCATGTCGATCTCCGGAATCGGCAGCGTGATTTCCGGCTGCGGGATCACCGGCGGCACGGTGTCGATCTCCGGCAGCGGCAGCTCGAGCTCCGGCGCCTTCTCCACCGGCGGCGTTTCCTGCGCCGCCTGGGTGACCGGCGCCGGCGGCGAGACCGGCAGCGGCGCCAACTCGATCATGATGGCGGCCGGCGGCGGCGTGGGCGGAATCACGCTTTGCCAAGTGATCAGGGAGGCGCCTAGCGCGAACGCATGCAGCGCGACGATCGCGACCGCGGCCCCGGTCCACTGACCGAGGCCGTGATCCGGCCGCCAGCTATGGCCGGCTGCCAGCAGCATCGCTCTCGGCGGCAGGTTGCGGCGCCGCGGGCGCGGACGGGCCAGATTTGGGCGGAACGGATTCAAGGCCGACCAGCGCCACCCTCAGGTAGCCGGCCGCGCGCAGCAGGTTCATGACTTCCATCAGCGCGCCATATTCGACAACCCGGTCGGCGCGCAGGAAGACGCGCGCAGTTTTATCCCCCTTGGTCACCTGGTCGAGCGCGGCGGCGAGCCCTTCGCGCGCAACGATCTCGTTGCCGAGGCTCAGTTGCAGGTCCTTCTGCACGCTGAGGAACAGGGGCTTGTCCGGGCGCGGCTGCGGCGTGGCGGTGGAGACCGGCAGGTCGACCGCGACATCGACGGTGGAGAGCGGCGCCGCCACCATGAAGATGATCAGCAGCACCAGCATCACGTCGATGAAGGGCGTCACGTTGATCTCGTGCGCCTCGGCCAGTTCGTCGTCGTCGCGTTGCAGGCTGGCGGCCATGATCGAGCCCTACTCCGCCGCGTCGCGCCGCAGATCGCTGCGGCGCAGCGGGTCGCGGTCCAAATCGCGGCTGACCAGTTGCAGCACGCCGGCCGCGGCATCGCTCAGCAAGGCGCGATAGGCGGCGATCAGCCTGGTGAAATGGTTGTAGATCACCACCGCCGGAATGGCGGCGGCGAGGCCGATGGCGGTCGCCAGCAGCGCCTCGGCGATGCCGGGCGCGACGACGGCGAGGTTCGTGGTCTGTGCTTCCGAGATGCCGATGAAGGAATTCATGATGCCCCACACCGTGCCGAACAGCCCGACAAAGGGCGCGGTGGCGCCGATGGTGGCGAGCAGGCCGGTGGCCTTGCCCGCCTGGCGCCCGGCGGCATGGACGATGCGGTCGGTCACCAGGCCCAGGCGCTCCTTGATGCCTGCCGCATCAAGGCCGGAGGACAGGCGCATCTCATGTGCCGCGGCCTGCACGATGGCCGCGGCGGCGCCATCGCGGATGCTCACCGCCGCCACCGCCTCGCCCAGCGAAGCGGCGCTCTGCAAGGCCTGCAAGGTGCGGCGCGTGCGGCGGCGCGCGGAAGCGAGTTCCAGCGTCTTCGCCAGCCACACGGTCCAGGTGACGACGGAGGCGAAGGCTAAGCCGATCATCACCGCCTTCACCACCCAATCCGCCTGCATGAACATGGCCCACGGCGATAAATCCCGCGGCAGCAGTGCTTCGCCTTCCGGGTCGATCGGCAGCCCGGTCAACGGATCGATGGCGACGCTGGTGGCCGGGCCAATCGGCAGGCCGGTTTCCGGATCGATGGGGAGGTCGCCGGCGGGGTCGGCGGGCTGCGCGGGATCGGAAGCGGATTCGGACGGCGCCGCAGCGTCGGGCGATGCGGGTGCGGTTTCCGCGGTGGGCGCGGTCGGTGTTTCCTGAGCGAACGCTACCGATGCCGTAAGGCCAGCCGCGCCCAAAGCCAGGAGCAGCGCGCAGGCGCGCACGGTTAAACCACAGCGTTGCAGG
>DASZQC010000118.1:0-1905 GCA_035549815.1 Dongiaceae bacterium | reverse complement strand
AGAAGGAATTGGCGTCGTTGGCATAGGCCATGTAGCTGGCGGTCGGCGCCAGGAAGGCGATGTCGGCGGTCGCCTTGCCCTTCGGTGGACGGACGAAGAAGGGGATGTGATCTTCATCGTCGCCGGATCGGAGCCGCGCGGCGTATATGCCGCTCTTCAGATCGTGGGGCGCCTCGAGGCGGAAATCCTCCTGCCAGCCGGCATCGTAGAGATCGTCCTCGTGGAAATGGATCGCGCCGTACTGCTCCGGCGCGCGCTTCCAGTCCATCTCCGCGCCGGTCCAGTTCCAGCCCTTCATGGCGCGGGCGGGCAGGTTGATCGTCTCGCCGTGCCGCGCTTGGCGGCTGAGCTCGTGGATGCGCGTGCCCGTGGTGTCGCGGGCGAAGTCCCAGGCCGCGACGAGGCCCGGCATGCGCAGCGCCTCCATGGACTCGCGAACCGCGCGGTCAGCCTCGTCCGGCGCGATCGCGCGGTCGAACAGGCGTGGGGAATCGATCTTGCCATTGAAGTGGGCGGTCAATTGACCGGTGTGCATCGCGGCCATGTAGAAGGGGCCGCTCCATGGCTTCACTTCGTCGGCGCCGACCGTGACGCTGCGCGTTTCGCTCCGGTCGGCGCTCGGATAGGGCAAGAGCTGCCGCTGCCACAGCGTCAGCGTGCCGCTGTCGGCATCGAGGCTGGCGCCGACGCTGTACCAATGGCGCGCCAGCAACGGCTTGGTCAGCGCAATCCACGATGTGGGGCTGCGGCCCAGCAACAGACCCAGGCAGCCATCCTCGTTGAGAATCAGGGCCCAGCCTTCGGTCGTGTTGCTCTGCCACTGGCTGAACAAGGCCTGACGCCGGTTCGGCAGGGTGGGCCAGATCATCGCGGCCATGGTGAAGCTGCCCAGCGACGGGATGGTCGGCACCATGATCGCCGAGCCGGGATGGATCTCCTGCTTGCGGCCGGGATATTCGCCGCTGGCCTTGGTCGCGATCTCGCGTTCCTGGAACCCCGGTCCTTCCGGATTGGTGTCGCCATGCACCAGGCGCACGATGTCGGCGCGGTAGCGCGGCGCGTCGGAGGTGACCATGAAGCGGATGGTCTCGCCCGGCGCGACGGAGAAGCGATCGGCATAGCCGGTGATTTTCAATTGATGTCCTCCCCCGTCATCGCCTTCCAGCGCCGGCGGAAGACATAGAGCTCGGCCTCGTTCAAATCGGTGAAGACATGATTGGTGAGTTCGACCGGCGCGCCGCGCTGGCCGGAGAGGATGCCGAGCGTCCATTCGCGATGCGGCTTGGTGGCGACCAGCACGAACTTGCCGGCCTGCGGCGCGTTGCGCATGGCGTTCAAGATGCGCTGCAGCCCCGGCGAATGCGGCCCCACCGGCTGGGCGCGGAACTCGTCGACATATTTGCGGTCGTCCGGCGTGATTCGATACATGCGGTCCCCCAGAGTCGCAGCCGTATTAGCGCTCAAGTCGGGTGAAGCGCGCAAGGACCGAACACCATTACCCTCCCCCAAGCTTGGGGGAGGGCAGGGGTGGGGGTTGGATGGCGAACTCAGCGTGCGCGTTTCGAGGCCGAGCCGCGCCCCCTCCCTAGCCCTCCCCCGGCTCGGGGGAGGGTAATTTCTTACCGGTCATTGCAGCAGCAAGTCCGCGACGAAACTTGGCGCGGTCCAATGTGGCATGTGGCCGGCCGCTTTCACGAAATGCACGGCGGCATGCGGCGGCAGGTTGGCGGCGTGCTGCCAGGGGATCACGCGGTCGGCGATCCCGAAGATCGCCGTGATCGGATTTTTCACCTGTTCCAGCGTCGAAACGATCAGATCGCGTTGCACGCCGTCGGCGGTGACCGACGCGGTGACGGCGCGCAAGGCATCGCGACGGGCGCGGATGCGCGCCAGTAGCTCGGCCAG
>DASZQC010000117.1:0-3303 GCA_035549815.1 Dongiaceae bacterium | reverse complement strand
GCGTAGAACAAAACGTTCGACGGTCGCCCCTCGATGCCGCCTTCCAGCACCGCCTTCAGCGACTTGTAGCTCGCGTCAGCCGCGTCGAAGGACAGATCGTCGCAGAACAAAATACAGCGCCGCTTCTGCGCCCGCAGGATGGCGAGCAGCTTGGGCAGGGTGGTCAGATCCTCGCGATGGATCTCGATGAGGGCCAGCTTGTCCTTGATGCCTTCGTTGACCATGGCGTGCACCGCCTTGACCAGCGAACTCTTGCCGGTGCCGCGCGCGCCCCAGAGCAGCGCGTTGTTGGCGGGGAAGCCATTGGCGAAGCGTTGCGTGTTGTCGAGCAGGATCTGCTTCGACTGGTCGATGCCGCGCAGCAAATTGATATGCACGCGCGACACGGTGGCGACCGGCTCCAGCCAGCCCTCCGCCTGCCAGATGAAAGCGTCGCCGCGGCTGAGGTCGTTGCTCCGCGCCGCCGGCGGCGCGATCCGCGCCAGGCTGTCGGCGATCATCTGCAAGACCTGCAGCAATTGAGGGTCGTTCATTCTGTTCCTAAGTCCTGGTCCGATGCGGGCCGCAGTATGCAATGGCCCCACCACGGCCGCCAAGGGCGGAGGGTGGGGCCAGACAGGTTCTTAGGAGGCCGGATTGGGAGGGCTAGATCGCCCAGGCGTCCTTCACGGCCTGCAAGGCGATGGCCGGCTCGACATAGGCCGCCAGCGCCGCCAGGCTGCGCTCGATCGGCTGGCCGGTGGTGTCGATCACCAGTTCGGCCTTGGCCGGTGCTTCGTAGGGCGCATCGATGCCGGTGAAGTTCTTGATCGCGCCCGACCGCGCGGCCTTGTAGAGGCCCTTGGGATCGCGCGCCTCGCACTGCGCCAGGTCGGCCTTCACATAGATCTCGTGGAAGCGCTCGCCGACGATGGCGCGCGCCTTGTCGCGCTCCTGCGCGTAGGGCGAGATCAGCGAGACCAGGACCACCATGCCGGCATCGGCCAGCAGCTTGGCGACCTCGGCCGAGCGGCGGATGTTCTCGGCGCGATCCTCGGGCGAGAAGCCGAGATCGCTGGTGACGCCCTGGCGCAGGCGGTCGCCGTCGAGCACGAAGACCTGCCGGCCGCGCTGGAACAGCAGGCGCTCCAGCCCCATGGCGAGCGTCGACTTGCCGGAGCCGGAGAGGCCGGTCAGCCAGAGAACGGCGCCGCGATGGCCGTTCAGGGCCTCGCGCGCGTCGCGGGTAACGAGGTGATCGGGGGCGATCAGGCGCTTGTCGACGTCGCTCGCCTCGGCATCCAGCACCAGGGCGCCGCCGACGATGTCGCCGTCCCGAATCAGCACGCCGCGGCCCGTCCGCTGCATGTCGGCGGCCTTGTCCAGCGCCATCAAGGCACGGCTGCGCACGGTGATCTCAGCGATGGCGTTTCGCGCCACCTCGCTGGCCTGCGTGGGGACCAGGCGCTCGACATCGATGGCGGCCGTGATCTGCTCGACCTCGATGGGATATTCGGCGGTGGCGACTTTCAGTTTCAGCTTGTCGCCGATGCGCAGGGGCTGCTCGTCCAGCCAGAACAAGCGCAGGTCGGCGCGATGGCCCAGGATCGGCCGCCGGTCGGAATGGACCGCGACATGGCCGCGCTCGATGAAGAGTTCGTCATCGAGGGTGATGGCAACCGATTGGCCGGCGGAAGCGGTGAGGGGGGTAGGCGCCCCCCAGGCCTCGATGCTCGATACCTTCGCCTGCTTGAAGCCAGGCGCGAATTCCAGGCGATCGCCGACGCGCAAGCTGCCGCTCTCGATACGGCCGACCACCAGGCGACGCTCGTCGAACTTGAACACATCCTGCACCGGCAGGCGCAGCGGCTGGTCGGTGGCGACGGGTGCGGAGGCGAAGCTGTCCAATGCCTCCAACACGATCGGGCCGCGGTACCAGGGCGTGTTGCCCGAGCGGCTGG
Source organism: Dongiaceae bacterium (assembly GCA_035549815.1). Lineage (GTDB taxonomy): Bacteria > Pseudomonadota > Alphaproteobacteria > Dongiales > Dongiaceae > Dongia_A. Next base: position 1,363 of record DASZQC010000117.1, on the reverse strand, counting down.
CGATGTTGTCGCCGTTGCGTGCCGAGACCGGAATAATGGCCGACGGAACCAGCTTGAGCTGCTTCAGGTAGGCCGTGATCTCGGCCGCGATGGCATCGAAGCGCGCCTGGTCGTGGCCGATCAGATCGACCTTGTTCACCACCACGGCGATCTGGCGCAGGCCGAGCAATTGCAGGATCAGCGCGTGTCGGCGGGTCTGCTCGCGCACGCCTTCAGCCGCGTCGATGACCAGGAAGGCCGCCTGGGCCTGGGCGACGCCGGAGATCGCGTTCTTCAGGAACTCCTTGTGGCCGGGTGCGTCGATGATGACATAGCGGCGCCTGGCGGTGTGGAAGAAGATCTGCGTGGTGTCGATGGTGATGCCCTGGTCGCGCTCGGCCTGCAGGGCGTCGAGCAGGAAGGACCATTCGAATTGCCCGCCGCGCTTGTCGGACGCGGCCTTCAGTTCCGCGAACTTGCCTTCGGGCAGGGAGTTGGTGTCGTGCAGCAGCCGGCCGATCAGGCTCGACTTGCCGTGATCGACGTGACCGACGATGGCGAAGGGGAAGCGCTCGGTGATGGCGGTCTCTCTGACCTCCGACTGGGAGGGGGCCGTTTCCACCTGCTTCAAGGCGTGTGCTGTGCCGTCCATGTTCATGATTCCGATCTTACATATAGCCTTGCGCGCGCAGCCGCTCGAAGGCGTCCTCGCGCTCATGGTCCATGGCGCGCCCGGCGCGTTCGGAGGTCCTGGTGTGGGTCAGCTCGGCGATGATCTCGTCGAGGTTCGCCGCGTTGGACTCGATGGGCGAGGTGATATCCTGGTCGCCCAGCGAGCGGTAGCGCTTGCCGTTCTTGGCGTAATAGAGATCGACGATCGGGATCTGCTCGCGCGCGATGTAGCGCCAGATGTCGAGCTCGGTCCAGCTCAGCAGCGGATGGATGCGCATATGCGCGCCTTCCGGCAGGTCGCTCTTGAAATGGTCCCAGAATTCCGGCGGCTGGTCGCGGAAGTTCCAGGCGCCGCCCTCGGCGCGCGGGCTGAACACACGCTCCTTGGCGCGGGTCGCCTGCTCGTCGCGGCGGATGCCGGCGATGATGCCCTTGAACCGGAACTCATCCAGCACGCGGCGCAGGCCGACGGTCTTGCGCGCGGCCGAGCGCGCGGCCGGCGGCAGGCTGGGGTCGATTTCCTCCACCGGCGGGCAGTCGCGCACGATGAGGTTCAGGTCCCACGCCTTGGCGAAGCGGTCGCGGAACGCATACATCTCCGGAAACTTCTTGCCGGTGTCGACATGCACAACCGGGAAGGGGACATGGCCCAGGAACGCCTTGCGTGCCAGCCACAGCATGACGTTCGAATCCTTGCCCAGCGACCACAGCA
>DASZQC010000116.1:0-8160 GCA_035549815.1 Dongiaceae bacterium | reverse complement strand
CGCCCAGCGCCAGCAGGGCCCGCCGGCCCCAGCGCGCCCAGAAGGCTTCGTCGCGGATCGCATCGACCGCCGCCGGATGGCGTCGCGCGGCGATCAGCCCCGCGCCGCGCAGCGCCGGCAGGTCGCCCAGTTCAATCTCCGTCACGGGGATCGTCACGTCGCCTCGATGCCTGGTCGATGGATACCTGGAGGATGAATGTCAGTTGCCTGCTGGCACGGAGAAGACCTGCCCCGGATAGATCAGATCGGGATTGGCAATCTGGTCCTTGTTGGCTTCGTAGATCACAGTATAGCGCACGCCCTGGCCATAACTCTCGCGCGCCATTTTCCAGAGCGAGTTGCCCGGCTGCACCACGATGGTGCGCCCGCCGGCCGATAAGGTCGCACCGTCCCCGTTCGCCCCACCGGCAACCGCCACCTTCGCCTGCTCGAACGGCGTCTCGACGCGCGCCAGCACCTTGCCGGTTTCGTCGACCTGGTCGACGCGGATCACATGCAGCCCCTCGGCGATCGCGCTCGGCGGCGTGAACGACCACGAGCCGTCCTCATCCGCGACCGACTCGCCCACCGCGATGTTGTCGACATAGACGAACAGCCGGGCGCCTGCGGGCGCCCGGCCGGACAGCACCGCCCGGCCCGCTTCGTTATAGTCGATGGCGGAGATTTCCGGCCCCGTCGGCGCGCCAGCCGATGCGGCGGCCGGCGCATTCGGCACGTTCAGCACGCGGGTTGGCCCGTCGCCGGATTTGGGCACCTCGATGGCGAGCGCGCCGGCCGGCTGGTTGCTGGCGCGCCCGGCAATGTCCTTGGCGACCTCCGGCACGATGACCACGACCGAGGTTTCCGATTCCTGCTTCGGCGCGCCCTTGTCCGCGCTCTCCAAGCTGAAATTGTGTTCGCCCGGTCCCAGTGCCGCGTCGGGCAGGAACACCCACTCGCCGCGATTATCGGCTTCCACCGAGCCCAGTACCTTGTCGCCGTCCAGGATGGTGACTTCGGAGCCCGGCTGTGCCCGGCCGGCGATCACGGCATCGCCGCTGGGATTGACCCGCACCACGTCAAAGCTGGGCGGCACGGCGACGTTGCCGGCAACGGCCGCTTGCTGGTTGCCCTGCGCAGGCTGGGCTGGCGCGGCGGTCTGGCCGTCCTGCGTCGCGCCCGCGCCGCTGGCCGCTTGGCCGCCATCGGTGGTCGCGGCGCCCGTGTCGGCTTCTGCAGCCGGCGCCGTCCCTTCGGCCGGCGCTTGGCCGCCAGAATTAGCTGCGGACTCCGGGGTGGTGGCATCCCCCGCCTCGTCCTGGTCCTGCTGGTAGAGGACGAAAAACAGACCGAGCGCGACCACCAGAACAGCGGCGCCGATCGTCCCGGTCAGGGCCACGCGCGTCACCTGGAGCCTCCTGCGACTATCCCAATGAATCACATTATCAGACCGGCTCGGCCCTGAGAAAGGCCGAAGTCATGCGACCGTCATGGACGAACCGCGCGAAAAAGCCTGCAAAATCATCGCCAAGGCCGGGCTGATCCCAGCCTGGCCAGGGCCGTTTCAAACCAGCGGCGCCCTTGCCCGCAAGCCGGAATCCGGCGATAAGATGCGCCGGTAAGATGGACATGAAAGAAAGGCCAAGGGGATGGCCCCTTGGAGGAAGAATGGGTCAAATCGTTAAATCTGTTTGCGTCTATTGCGGCGCGTCGAGCGGCACCTCAGAAAGTTTCGTCAACATTGCCAAAGAGCTTGGCCGAGAGCTGGCCGAGCGGCGCATCCGCCTGGTCTATGGCGGCGGCGGCATCGGCCTGATGGGCGCGGTCGCCGACGCGACCATGGCCGCCGGCGGCCAAGTGGTCGGCATCATCCCGCAGCATCTGGAGCGCGCCGAGCTGGGTCATCGCGGCCTGACCGAGTTGAAGATCGTCGACACCATGCATACGCGCAAACGCATGATGTTCGACATGTCAGATGCTTTCGTCATTCTGCCCGGCGGCATGGGTACCCTGGACGAGACATTCGAGATCATCACCTGGCGCCAGCTCGGCATGCATGACAAGCCGATCGTCCTCATCAATCACGACAGCTATTGGGAACCATTTCTCGATTTGGTCGACCACGTGATCGATAACGGCTTCGCGCGGCCGGCGGCGCGTCAGCTCTTTTCCGTCGTCGGCAGCGTCGGCCGCCTGTTCGACCTGCTGGAAGCCCAACCGCAGACCCGCGAGCCGAGCTATCCGGAGCGGATTTAGCCCCTCCGGAATCGATGGCACCCGGACGTTTCCTCGCCCTGGAAATTTGAAATCGCGATGCTATTCTGCCGCCCGATTTTGCGTTGCAACATCCTTTCCGGCGCGCATCAGCGCTGACCGGCCTCATCTGGCAAAGGGACGATCCGAATGGCGAAGATCAAGGTCAAGACACCCGTTGTGGAACTGGACGGCGACGAGATGACGCGCATCATCTGGGCGTTCATCAAGCAGAAGCTGATCCTCCCCTACCTCGACATTGACCTGAAATACTACGATCTCGGCGTCGAGCATCGCGACGCGACCGCGGATCAGGTGACCGTCGATTCCGCCAATGCCATCAAGCAGTACGGCGTCGGCGTGAAATGCGCGACCATCACGCCGGACGAAGGCCGCGTGAAGGAATTCAACCTGAAGCAGATGTGGAAGTCGCCGAACGGCACCATCCGCAACATCCTGGACGGCACCGTGTTCCGGCAGCCGATCATCTGCAAGAACGTGCCGCGCCTGGTGCCGGGCTGGACCCAGCCCATCGTCATCGGCCGCCACGCCTTCGGCGACCAGTATCGCGCCACCGATTTCATCGTGCCCGGCAAGGGCAAGCTGACCATGAAGTTCGTGCCGGCCGACGGCGGCGCGCCGATCGAGAAGGAAGTGTTCCAGTTCCCCGGCGCCGGCGTGGCGATGGGCATGTACAATCTCGACGATTCCATTCGCGGCTTTGCGCGCGCCTGCTTCAACTACGGCCTCGATCTCGGCTGGCCGGTCTATCTCTCGACCAAGAACACGATTCTCAAGGTCTATGACGGCCGCTTCAAGGATATCTTCCAGGAGGTGTTCGACAAGGAGTTCGCGCCACAGTTCAAGGCCAAGAACATCGTCTATGAGCATCGCCTGATCGATGACATGGTGGCGAGCGCGCTGAAATGGTCCGGCGCCTTCGTCTGGGCCTGCAAGAACTACGACGGCGACGTGCAGTCCGACACCGTGGCGCAGGGCTTCGGTTCGCTCGGCATGATGACCTCGGTGTTGATGTCGCCCGACGGCAAGGTGGTGGAGGCCGAAGCCGCGCACGGCACCGTCACGCGGCACTATCGCGAGCATCAGAAGGGCAAGCAGACTTCGACCAACCCGATCGCCTCGATCTATGCCTGGACCCGCGGCCTCTGGTACCGCGGCAGGTTCGACAACACGCCCGACGTGCAGAAATTCGCCGAGGCGCTGGAGAAGATCTGCGTCGACACGGTCGAGGCCGGCTATATGACCAAGGATTTGGCGCTGCTGATCTCGCCCGACCAGACCTGGATGACCACCACGCAGTTCCTGGACAAGCTGGACGAGAATCTCAAGAAGGCGATGGCCTGATCTCGGCCGCGCACTTTAAGGAGTCATACGCATGCAGAACCTTTCCCGCCGCGCCTTCGGCGCGCTGTCTTTCGCCGTTGCCGGCTTCGGTTTCGCCGGCATCGCCTTGGCCCAGGATCTGGAAAATACGCTCTACCTCGACCTCACCTATGGCCGGGTGGTGATCCAGCTTCGTCCCGACAAGGCGCCGAAGACCGTGGCGCGGATCAAGGAGCTAGTGCGTGAGGGCTTCTATGACGGCACGCCATTCCACCGCGTGATCCCGGGCTTCATGGCCCAGGGCGGCGACCCCACGGGCACCGGCACGGGCGGCTCCGGCCGCACCTTGCCGGCGGAGTTCAACGATATCCGGCACGAGCGCGGCACGGTCTCCATGGCGCGGTCGTCGAATCCCAACAGCGCCGACAGCCAGTTCTTCATCTGCTTCGCGCCCGCCCCGCACCTGGACGGGCAATACACCGCCTTCGGCCAGGTCATCGAAGGGATGGAATTCGTCGACCGCATCAAGAAGGGCTCGGGCGGCAACGGCATCGTCAGCGCACCGCAGGACCGCATCGTGAAGATGAGCGTCGCCGCCGACGCGCAATAACCGGAGCGACCCCGTCAATACATCTTGTCGGGGTCGATATCGATGAGCGGGAAGTCGTAATCCTCGATCGCCAGGACGTGGCTGATCTCGCCCTGCTCGCTGCTGAGCGGGAACAGGGCGACGCGCTCTACACCCGGGCGGGATCGACGTCGGCCGACGGGAACTCGTAATCTTCGATGGAGATGACCTGGTGGATCGTCTCGCCGTCCTGGGTCAAAGGAAAGATCGCGAACTCGCACCGCCCGATTCCGCCCGATCGCAGATCCCAGGCATAGAAGCCGAGATTCGGCCGCCGCTCGACGACGGACTGCGTGTAGGCACCGAGCAGCATGGCCTCGTCCTGCCAGCCCACTTCGCCTAGATACAGCCCGGTGAATTCCTGATGATTGTATTCGACAACGCGCGTTCCGACGAGGCGATAGCGAAAGCGCAGGGGCTCATGCTCGACATCGACGATAGAGACCAGCGGCAGAAGGTCGCGCAACTCGATCGGGTCGATATCGTCACGGAACACAAACAGCTCGCCCTGTCTGCGCTTGGCGTGCCAGTAATCGTACAGGCGCCGGACGCGCGGCGATTTGATCTGGTCTATGGTCCGTATCGAGAGTTGGCTCACCATTTAGTATCGCGTCCCGCCGTCTCTCGACGCATGATTGAATATTCGCCCACCATCGCAATGCATCCGCGCGCCGTCAAGCGGCAAGAGCGTGGTTCCGCTATTCCCGCTCGGCCACGCGGGCCAGGAAAAGGACCTTCTCCGGCGGCCGCAGGCGCATGATCCAGCCAAAGACATGCGGGAACACCGACGGCGCGAGCAGGAACGCGCCGCGCCCTTCATCCGACTGGATGTAGGAGAGGCCGATGGCGCCGACGACGACACTGCTCGCGATGAAGATCCAGCCCAGCCGGCGCCATTGTCGCACCGCCCAGCGCTCCGGCAGGTGCAGATCCGGATCCCGGCCCTCGTTGGCGAAGATCTGCACCAGTTCCTGGCGGCAGATCAGATAGACCACCAATCCCGACACGATCAGCACCGCCATCAGCAGCCAGAACATCTCGCGCCAGACTTGGTCGGGATTCTCGAACGGCGTCGTGCTGAGTTCGCTCCACATCATCAGCGGGAAATCATAGAGCCCGTGCGCCAGGACCGGCACGATCAAGGCCAGCGCCCAGTTGAGCGCCGGCGCCCGGCCACGGAATGCATTGGCGGCGAACAGCCCCATCAGGCCGCCGAAGATCGTATGCGCCGGCACCGAAAGGACACCGCGCATCAGACCCAGCCCGATCCAGTCATCGCCGCTGCGCAGCAGGTAGAGCATGTTCTCCAGCCCGGCGAAGCCGAGGCCGATCAGCATCGCCGCGCAGAACAAGTCGCCGCCGGAATCGCAATCCTTGTGCTCCCGCACCACGAAATAGAGCAGCAGGAACTTGGCCAACTCCTCGGGGATCGCCGCGCCGATGAAGGCGCCGGCCAGCGCTCCTTCATAGCCCGGCGCGGCAAAGCTGGTGCCCCAGCCGATCAGCCGCGTGATGGACAGCACCAGCATGCCGGAAACAACGCCGAGCGACAGCGTGCGCACGATCAGCCGCCAGCCCATGCGCTTGCGATAATGGCTGACCAGGAACGCTGTCAGCACCGCGGCCGGAAACAGCGCGAAGCCGATGACGACGAGTTTCAACAGAATCCACATCCAAGGCCCCCGAACGCCCCTACCGCCGCCACGCCTTCAGCCGCTTCACCGCTTCCGCCATGTCCTCGGTCGAGCCCGCGAAGGAGAATCGCATCGTCGCATGGCCGCGCTGGCCGTCGAAATCGACGCCGGGCGTGGCGGCAACGCCGGTCTCCGCCAGCATGCGACGGCAGAAATCGACGCTGTCATTGGTCAGCCGCGCCACGTCGGCATAGATGTAGAACGCGCCATCGGTGGCGATGAGCTTGTCGAATCCGGCGCCCGGCAGGTCGTTCAGCAGCAGCTCGCGGTTGGCCGCATAGCGCCGCACATTGGCCTGGCATTCGTCCTGCGCGTCGAAAGCCGCGATCCCGGCATGCTGCGACAAGGTCGGCGGCGAGATGAACAGATTCTGCTGCAACCGTTCGATCGGCTGCAGCAGGTCCGCCGGCGCCACCATCCAGCCCAGGCGCCATCCGGTCATCGAGAAGTATTTGGAGAAGGAATTGATTACGATCGCCTGGTCGTCGATCGCGGCCGCGGTCGTCGCCGGCACGCCATAAGTGATGCCATGATAGATCTCGTCCGAGACGAAGCGGATGCCGCGCTGCCGGCAATAGGCCGCGATCTTGCGCAAGCCCGCATCCGGCACCACCGCGCCCACCGGATTGGACGGACTGGCGACGATCAGGCCGTCCAGCGGGCGGCCCGTCTCGCGCTGGACGTGCTCCAGCGCCTCGATTGTCGGTTGGAACTTGGTGTCAGCTTCCATCGGCACGATCACCGGCTCGATGTCGAGTGCGGTCAGGATGTTGCGGTAGCAGGGATAGCCGGGGGCCGCGAGCGCGACGCGGTCGCCCGGCGCAAACGCGGTGACGAAGGACAGCAGGAACCCGCCCGACGATCCAGTGGTGACGACGATGCGCTCCGCCGGCACGTCGACGCCATAGAATTCGCGGTAATGCCGTGCGATGCGCTCGCGCAATCGCGGGATACCGAGCGCCAGCGTATAACCGAGCAGTTCTTGGTCCAGCGCCGCCTTGGCCGCCTCCAGCACCTTGCGCGGCGCGCGGGTCGATGGTTGGCCGACTTCCAGATGCACCACGTCGGCGCCGGTCGCGGCGCGCTCGGCGGCGGCGCGCATCACTTCCATCACGATGAACGGATCGATGCGCCCGCGCGCCGCAACCTTGAGGGCCATGCGAAGTCTCTAGTCCGCCGTCACGAAGCTGGCGAGGCCGTTGCCGCGGAAATCGTTGCGCAACTGGCAGCTTTCCGGATCGGTCGGCGAGCCGCCCGGGCACCAGATCGCATTGATCCGTCCGATGCCGTTGCGCTGCTCCACCTGGAAACCGGCGCCGGTCAGCGCGGCGCTCGGATCCTCGTTGCCGCTGACATCGTAGATCGCGACATTGGAATCACCGTCATGGAACACGCGCGGCCGCAGCATCGCCGCTTCCAGCGACATCTTCTCCTGCGTGACCGCGTAGAGGATATCCGCTTCCGCCAAAGCGCCAGCCATGCCGCCCGACGCGGCGGAAGCATAGTAGAACTCGCCATTGTTCCGGTTGGCCATGATCATCGGCGCCAGGGCCGAGAAGCCGAAGCCGCGCTCGTCCGGCGCCGGCGCCAGGATCACGCCGGTGCCCGGCGCGATGCGTCCGGCGCCGAACAGCGCATTCATGGTGAAGTTGCAGGCAACACCCAATCCTTCCGCATCGGCGGCGACAATCCCGGCGGAGAAGGGATTCTCCGGCAATCCGCCGCCGGCCGGCGTGCTTTGCATCACCTGCCCGACATGATCGGCGGAGATCAGGCCTTCCACCGGCTGGCTGACGTCGCCGCCCGGCTGCATCCATTGTGCGCGATCCGCCATCAGGCGCCGGCTCGCTTCGGCCAGGAACACGGCGCGATTGCCGCTGGAATATTGATTGAGCGCGGTCAGCATCTGCACCGTGCTGATGCCCGCCGCTGCCGGCGGCTTGGGCAGCAGCACGAGCTGATCGCCCCACTTGATCTGCAGCGGCTCATAGACCTGGACCTGGTAATTGCGCAGGTCCTCGATCGTCAGCGGCGCGCCAATCGATTGCGCGGCGGCGACCAGTTGCTGGCCAACCAGGCCGCCATAGAGCTCCGACGGACCCTTGGCGCGAATCTGCCCGAGCACGCCGGCCAGCTCCGATTGCCGCAGATTATCGCCTTCGCCCAGCATGCTGCCGTCGGCGCGCGTGAACAACGCCGCCATCGCCGGGTCGGCGCGCAGTTTCCGCTCGCCCAGCGTCACGTCGCGGGCCAGCGCGCGGC
>DASZQC010000115.1:0-17684 GCA_035549815.1 Dongiaceae bacterium | reverse complement strand
CGGCGCCGAGAGCGACCGCGAAGGCGACAGCGACCAGCGAGAACCTGGCCGGAGGGATGAGTTTGCGCATCAGGGCTCTCCCTTACCGGATCTGCGAGATCGTCCCCATCATGTCGTCCGACGCTTGGATCACCTTCGAGTTGATCTCGTAGGTGCGCTGCGCCGTGATCAGGTCGGTGATCTCGGACACGATGTTGACGTTCGAGGTTTCCAGGAAGTTCTGCTGCAGCGAGCCGAAACCCACCGCGCCCGGATTGCCGGTGGTCGGGCCGCCGGAGGCCGCGGTCTCGATCAGCAGGTTGTCGCCGATGGCGTCGAGGCCGGCGTCGTTGACGAAAGTCGCGAGCTGGAGCTGGCCCAGCAATTGCGGCGCCGGGTTGCCGGCGAGCGTCACCTCGACCTGGCCGCTGGCATTGATGGTCAGGTCCAGCGCGTCGATCGGAACGGTGATGCCGGGCTGCACGGTGTAGCCGTCCTGGGTGACGATCTCGCCGCTGTCCGACAGCTTGAAGGAGCCGTCGCGGGTATAGGCGGTGGTGCCGTCCGGCAGGTCGACCTGGAAGAAGCCCTTGCCCTTGATGGCGACGTCGAGCGGATTGTCGGTCATCTGCAGGTTGCCCTGCTCATGAATGCGGTAGATGGCGACCGGCTTCACGCCGACGCCGACCTGCACGCCGGCCGGCACGATGGTGCCGGTGTCGGAGGATTGGGTGCCGACGCGGCGCATGTCCTGATAGAGCAGGTCGGCGAACTCTGCGCGGCGGCGCTTGTAGCCGGTGGTGGTCGCGTTGGCGATGTTGTTCGAGATGACCTCGACATTCATCTGCTGGGCGAGCATGCCGGTGGCGGCGGTGGTGAGGGATCGCATGGCGTTTCTCCTCTCCCTTACGTGTTGGAGGTGATGCTGCTGATGGCGCGACGCTGGCGCTCATGCTCGCTGTCGAGGAAGCGCTGCATGGACTGATAATTTCGCGTCACTTCGATCAGGTTGGTCATCTCGATGATGGGCCGGACATTGGATTCCTCCAGCATGCCCTGGGCGATCTTGCCGGTGGCCTCCACCGGCTGCTGGCCGTTCGGGTCGAACAGATTGTCCTGCGCCGGGGTCAGCTGGCCGCGATCGGCGAAATCCACCAGGTCCAGCTTGCCGGCGATGACCTGCTGCTGGCCGCCGATGGCGCGGTCGGTGGAGATGGAGCCGTCCTCGGCGACATTGACCGGGCCGTCATCGGGATCCAGCGTCACCGGCCCGCCGCCGGCCAGGACCGGAAAGCCCTGGCTGGTCACCAGCGTGCCGTTGGCATCGAGCTGGAAGCGGCCGACCCGGGTGTAGCGGACGCCGTCCGGCGTCTGCACCGCGAAGAAGCCGTCGCCCTGGACCGCGAGGTCGAGGGGATTGCCGGTGGCGCGCAGCGCGCCGGGCGAGAAATCCCGCGCGGTGGCGAAATCCTGCACGTAAGAGAGCTCGACGCCGCGCTCGGCCGGCAGTTCGACCTCTGACATCAGCATCAGTTCGGCCTTGAAGCCGGGGGTGGAGGCGTTGGCGATGTTGTTCGCCACCACATCCATTTCGTTGCGCAACACCATTTGTCGCGACAACGCGATGTAAGTCGGTGTTTCCATGACAGCGTCCCAATAAAGGGTTCATTTGCCGGTCTACTCCGCCGGCAATCCCATCAAAGCAAAGGCCGTGCCAAGGACGGTCCGATAGGGGGAAGGGGCGGAAAGCCGCCGATTTCCGCGGTGGCCGGGCCAGCCTGGGCGGGCAGCGCGGCCGGGCCGGGGTGGCAGATGCTGCCGGTCGGCGGCAGTTCCTTCCGCCAACCGATATAGGCCCAATTTCACCAGATGTTAACCAACATCGTCGTAGCTTTCCGGCCGAGGGTCATCGCCGGACAAACCGGCGACGCATTGCGCAACCTATGCCGGGCTTGAGGCGACGGGATGGCTGAAGAAGCGATCGAGGCAGCACCACCACCAATCACCAAGAAGAAGATGAGCGGCAAGAAGCTTGTGCTGTTCATCCTTCTGCCGCTCATTCTATTCGGTGGCGCGGGCGCTGCCGCATGGTTCCTGCTGTTTCAGGGCGGCGAGCATGCCGAGGGCGAGGTGGCGGAGGCCGAGCCGGAGCATCCGCCGGTCTATTTCGACATGGACGAGCTCACCGTCAATCTCGCCAGCACCGGCAAACGCACGTCGTACCTGAAGCTGAAGCTCACGCTGGAGCTGGAAAAGCCGGAAGACCAGGAGGCCCTGCCCAACGTGCTGCCGCGCGTCGAGGACCAGTTCCAGGTCTATCTGCGCGGCGTCCGCGTGGAAGACCTGCAAGGCTCCGACGGCCTGCAGCGCCTGCGCGAGGAGCTGCTGCTGCGGGCGCAGAAGGCGGCCGAACCGACCAAGATCAAGGACATCCTGTTCAAAGTCGTGCAAGTGCAATAGCGCGCATCAGAAAAGAACAAGATCATGATCGCCGAGGACAAAGACAACGAGGAGATGAGCGAGGAGGAACGGGCCGCTGCTGCCGAATGGGAGGCAATGGCGGGCGGTGACGATGGTGGCGCCGGCGGCGACGAGATGGCGGCCGGCCCGAAATCGAACCGGGTCCTCGACCAGGACGAGATCGACAGCCTGCTGGGCGGGTCGGTCGGCGGCGGTGAAGACGAAAAGCCGTCGGGCATCCAGGCCATCATCAACAGCGCGCTCGTCTCCTACGAGCGACTGCCGATGCTGGAGATCGTGTTCGACCGCCTGGTCCGCATGCTCTCTACGTCGCTGCGCAACTTTACCTCCGACAACGTCGAAGTCTCGCTCGACAGCATCACCGCGATCCGCTTCGGCGACTATCTGAACTCCATTCCGCTGCCCGCCATGCTGGGCGTGATGAAGGCGGAAGAGTGGGACAATTTCGGCCTGATCATGGTCGACAGCTCGCTCACCTACTCGATCGTCGACGTGCTCTTGGGCGGCCGCCGCGGCACCGCCGCGATGCGCATCGAGGGCCGGCCCTACACCACGATCGAACGTAATCTGGTCGAACGCATGATCGGCGTGGTGCTGAACGACCTGACCTCGACCTTCGATCCGCTGTCGCCGGTCACCTTCCGTTTCGAGCGGCTGGAGACCAATCCGCGCTTCGCCGCCATCGCCCGTCCGGCCAACGCCGCCGTGCTGGCGCGCCTGCGCGTCGACATGGAAGATCGCGGCGGCCGTCTGGAGCTGCTGCTGCCCTATGCGACCTTGGAGCCGGTGCGCGAATTGCTGCTGCAGATGTTCGTCGGCGAGAAGTTCGGCCGCGATTCGATCTGGGAAACCCATTTGTCCGGCGAGCTCTGGCAGACCGAGGTCCATATCGACGCGGTGCTCGACGAATTCAGCCTGTCGCTGGGCGAAGTGCTGAACTGGGCGCCGGGCAGCCGGCTGGAATTGGAGTGCACGCCATCCTCCCCGGTCGAATTGCGCTGCGGCGGGGTGCAGTTGTTCCGCGGTCACATGGGGCGGCGTGGCGGCCATATCGCCGTGCAGATCCAAGACCGTCTGATGAAATAGGGAAGGGGTCGCATGGCCTTGATGATCCCCTGGACGATCCTCGCCGACGGCATTGTCGCCGTCCTGCTGATCGCGACACTGATCTATGTGCGCAAACTGAGCGCACGGCTGGAAGCCATCCGCGCCGGCCGGGCCGAGTTCGAGAAGCTGGTGGCCGATTTCACCCGCACCACCGACCAGGCCTCGAGCCATCTGCATCACTTCAAAGCCGTCGCCGACGGCTCGCTGCAGGATCTGCAGGCGCGCATCGAGCGCACGCAGGGCCTGACGGCTGAGTTCAGCAAGCAGGGCGACGATCTCAAGCTGCTGACCGAGCGCGCCGAAGGCGCCGCCGACCGGCTGGAATCCACCATCGGCCGGGCCCGCATCATCACGGCGGCCAATGCGCCGGCGGCCGTGCCGGTCAAAGTCGAGACGGTGCCGCTGCAGGCGGTTGCGCAATCGGTCGGCGCGCGCCTGATGGCGGTCAACCGCGCCGTCGACGAGGATGCCGACAAGGCGGCCGCGCATCTCAGCGCGCTGTCCGGCCTGAGATAGGATCCGCCGATGCGCCCGCGCCTGCTGCCGATATTGATGTTCGCCCTGGTCGCCACCACGACGGTCAAGCTCGGCTCGGTGTGGAACGCCTTCGAGGTTTCCATCGGCACCGAGACCATGGCCCAGACGCAGCCGACGCCACCGGCGACCGCACCCGCCGAAGGCGCCGCTCCGGCGGAGGGCGGCACGGAGCAGGCAAGCGGGCCGATCGACCTCCTGCAAGGGCAGCCCGAAGGCGAAGGCACGAAATCCGACGTGGCGGGCGACGCGACAGCGGAACCGGTCGTCCCGGATCCGTTTGACTACACGGACGAGGAAGTCGACGTGCTCCAGCAACTGGCGAAGCGCCGCGAGGAGCTGGACCTGCGCGCCCGGCAACTGGACGAGCGCGAGGCGCTGATCCAGGCCGCCGAGCAGCGCATGGACCAGAAGATGGGCGAGCTGAAGGCGCTCCAGGCGATGGTCGAGGACCTGCTGAAGAAGCGCAGCGACGAGCAGGAAGCCGAACTGAAGAGCCTGGTCAAGATGTACGAGAACATGAAGCCCAAGGACGCCGCCCAGGTGTTCGAGGAAATGGACATGGACGTGCTGCTGGACGTGGTCGAGCGGATGAACGAACGCAAGGCGGCGCCGATCCTGGCCCTGGTCACCCCCACCCGCGCCAAGGAAATCACTTTCGAGCTGGCAAGCCGCAAGGAATTGCCCCTGCCGCAATAGGAATTTCGTTGTTTAACGGCCGTTTAACCGTTGGTCGGGTAAGCAATTAGGGTCGAATTAGAGCCTCCGGAAGCCAGAGCGGTTGCCGGGGCGTCATTAGAGGGACCAGTACCATGTCTGTCGACATGAACATGAGCATCCTAATCGTCGATGATTACAAGACGATGTTGCGGATCATCCGCAATCTGCTGAAGCAGCTTGGCTTCAACAACGTCGACGAGGCGACGGACGGGTCCATGGCGCTGCAAAAGCTGCGCGACAAGGATTACGGCCTGGTCATCTCCGACTGGAACATGGAGCCGATGACTGGCATCCAGTTGCTGCGCGAAGTGCGCGCCGATTCCAAGCTGAAGGCGCTGCCCTTCATCATGATCACCGCCGAGAGCAAGACCGAGAACGTGGTCGCGGCCAAGGAAGCGGGCGTCAACAATTACATCGTGAAGCCGTTCAATGCGGCAACCTTGAAGACCAAGCTGTCGACGGTCCTGGGTCAATTCTAAGCGCCGGAGCAAGAGGCCATGAAGGGTCAGACGCGGGCGCAAGCTGCCGGGGTCCCGCCGGAACTGAGCGCGCGCTTGGGCGAGTTGCAGGCGCAGAGCCGCGCGCCTAGCCGCGAAGAAATCGCCGAAGTGGTCGAGCAGATGATGGGCTCGCTGCAAGGCGATCTGTCGGAGGTCAATCTGAAAATCTATTCCGAGCTTGAAGGCCTGGCGAAATACATCCTGTCGGCGAAGCGGGAGATTGCCGCACTGCGCCCGGACGAGATCACCGCCGAGCATCTGCCGACGGCGACCGATGAGCTGGATGCCATCGTGGGCGCCACTGAAGAGGCCACCAACGCGATCCTCCAGGCG
Source organism: Dongiaceae bacterium (assembly GCA_035549815.1). Taxonomy (GTDB): domain Bacteria; phylum Pseudomonadota; class Alphaproteobacteria; order Dongiales; family Dongiaceae; genus Dongia_A. The sequence continues at coordinate 12,030 of DASZQC010000115.1, read as the reverse complement.
ATGGAAGCGCTGGGCAATTTGACCGAGAAGATGCCTCCCGAAATCGCCGACCAGGTGAACGACGCGGTCACCCAGGTCTACGAGGCCTGCAATTTCCAGGATGTCACCGGCCAGCGCATCACCAAGGTGGTGAAGGCGCTGAAGCACATCGAGGATCGCGTCGACGGTCTGGTCGCCGCTTTCGGCGACGAGATCGCCAAGTATCGCGAGGCGCATCCGAAGACGGAAAAGCCGAAAGAGGTCACCGATCAGGACCTGCTGAACGGCCCGCAATTGCCGGAGAACGCCAGCAAGCAGGACGATATCGACGCGCTGCTCGCCAGCTTCGACTGAGGTCGGCTACTTGCAATGCGGAAGGCCGGCGGCGCATGCCTTGCCGGCCTTTTTCATTTAGGCGGCTGGAATCGGGCCAAATCCGCCGGGAACGCCCCCTGGACGCGGCGGGGCCGGGCCGGGACAGCCCGCCGGCAATATTGTAATCTGCCGCCGTCGGGAGCGCCGAGTCGCGTGTCAGGAATATCGCTGGAAGCGAACCGCGCCGGTTTATATTTAGGTGGCCATGAGCCGAGCCTATCGACAGTCGTTTCTGAAAGCCGCCAGCATGTTGGCGATGGTGGCCGGCCTGATGTTGCCAGCATTGTTCTCCGGGCATGCCTGGGCGGAGGCGGAGATCAATGCGCGCGGCTGGAGCCACGAGAATTTCGGCCGTCTGGTGCTCGACGCCGCCGTGCCCCTGGTCAAGAGCGCCACGATCAAGGACCGTAAGCTGTTTGTGGAGTTCCGTGAGCCGGTCACGGTCAAGCTTGGCGATGCGCTGAGCAAGCTTGGCATCTATGTCGAGCGCACGCCCGACGCACGCGGGACGATCCTGATCCTGACCTTGCTGCGGCCGGTGAAGCTCCATCAGTTCACCGACGGCGACAAGTATGTGCTGGACCTGAACCGCACGCAGTTCTGGCCGGCGAACGAGGCGGCCTCGGTCGCCCCAGCTCCCGCAACGCCCGCGCCGTCCGAACCCGCGGCAAAACCGCCCGAGAAGACAGCGGCGAAGCCTGCCCAGGTGACCGCCGCTCCGGCTCCGGCGGGTAAGCCGAAGATCGTGGTGCGTCAGGGCGAGCATCCCGGTTTCATCCGCTTCGCCTTCGACTGGCCGCGCAAGACCGGCTACAGCATCGAACGGCGCGACGGCCAGGTGGTGGTTAGCTTCGAGCGCGCGGCAGAGATCGATCTGAAGGCGGCGCTCAAAGAGCTGCCGACCGATCTGGTGAAGATCGCGGCGCGCGACGAAGATGTCGCGCGTGTCTATCTGACGATGGCGGAAGGCTCGACCCTGCGCGACTTCCGGCTGGGCAGCACGGTGGTGCTGGACGTGATGCAGCCGGCGCAGATCACTAAGGAAGCGGCGCCGGTAAAATTGCCCGATGCGAAGGCGCCCGACGCGAAGGCGGCTGAAACCAAGACCAACGCCGCGCCGCAGACGCCTGCGCCCGACCAGATGACGCCTGCCGCCGGCGAGCAAGCGGCCGAGCCCCAGCCGCAGACGCCGCCCGCCGTCGCCCAGCAGCCGATCGCCGAGCCGCCCGCGCCGGCGGAAGCGCCGCAACTGACCTTGAAGAGCCTGCCCGATCTGCCGCAGCCGCTGCCCGCCGCGCCGACCGCGACGCTGCCCGCGCCGCCAGAGAACGCACCGGTGGAGAACGCACCGGTGGAGAACGCACCGGCGGCGGAGGCCGATGCGCCGGCACAGGAAACTCCAGCGCAGCCTGAGACGACCCAGGAACCGAAGGCGGAAGAGCCTAAGGCCGCCGCCGAGCCGGCCAACACGCCGCCGCCGATGCCGGAGATCGAGCAGGTGACCCTGCCGCCGCGGCCGCCGGTTGATGTGAACATCGTCGTCGCGCCCTCGGGCGACGGTGCCAAGATCACCTTCACCTGGCCGGAGAGTGTGGCTGCCGCCGCGTTCCGCCGGGGCAATGCGCTGTGGCTGGCCTTCGATCGCGCCGCCAATTCCGTCGCGCCGCTCATCTCCGATGCGCGGGTGGCGAAACTGGGTCGTGCGGAGAAAGTCGAGATTCCGGATGCGACGGTGATCCGTATCGCCGGCGACAAGCCTCTGGGCGTCGCGCTCACCGCATCGGGCCGCTCCTGGATCGTCGACGTGGCGCCGGGCGGCAAGATCGCGCCCTTTGCCGCCATCGAGCAGCGGCGCGAGACCTTGGCCGACGGCGCCGCCAGCCTGCTGCTCGCCACCTCGAATCCCGGCCGGGTGGTCAGCTTGGCCGATGCCGCTTCCGGCGAGCAATTGCAAGTGGTGCCGGTGCGGCCGGCGGGGCAGGGCATCGCCGCGGAAGTAGCATGGCCGGAGTTCAAGCTGCTGCCGACGCATCAGGGCATCGTCATCGCGGCGCGCCCGGAGGCGGTGACGGTGGAATCGCTGGCCCAGGGCGTGGTGGTGACGACAAGGCCGCAGGGCGCGCTGGCGCCGATCGCCGAAGCCCCGGCCGAAGCGCCCGCGCCGAAGGCTGAGGAAACGGCGGAATCCGGCGCACCCGCCGAAGAGCAGGTCGCCTCGAATTCCAGCGAAGCGGCCCAGTCGTCTGAGGGGGCGTCCGAGGGTGCGAACGGCATGGTCGGCGTGCCCGGCCTGTTCGATCTGCCGAGCTGGCGGCGGGGTGGCGAGGCGACGTTCCAGGCCGATCAGCGTCAGTTGCAGCGGGCCGTCACCGCGGCATCCGGCGACGAGGTCGCGGCGGCGCGCCTTGCCCTGGTGGAGTTCTATTTCGCGCACGGCCTGCTGGACGACGCCAGGGATGCCCTGGCGCCGATCAGCACCGCCGGCGGCAAGGTCGATCCGCGCGAGGTGCGCCTGCTGAAAGCGGCGCTGCAGGCGCTGCATGATCAGGGCGACGAGGCCAAGGAACTGCTCGCCGACCGCGATGTGGCGCTGTTGCCGGAGACGAACCTGTTCCTGGGCCTGATCGCGGCCGAAGCGCAGGATTGGCCGGAAGCCGGCAAACATTTCAACGGCGCGCTGCCCAGCCTTGCCGACTATCCGAAACCGGTGCGCGACCGGCTTTACATGGCTGGCGGACAGGCGCTGGCCAACAGCGGCAACCCGATCGGCGCGCAGCGTTTCGCCGACGCGCTGCGCCAGGACGAACCGGATGCCGAGACGACGGACCGCCTGACCTATCTGGACGGCCTGATCAAGCTGAAGATGGGCGAGCGCGAAGAAGGCCTGTCGATGTGGGAATCGCTCGGCGACAGCGACGTGCCCGAGATTCAGGCGCGCTCGCAATTCGCCCTGGTCGAGGAACGCATGAGCGCGGGCGAGATGAAGGGCGCGGAAGCGATCCGCCGCCTGGAACGCCTGCGCTTTGTCGATCGCGGCGGCGATTTCGAGTTCAACCTGCTGCGCAAGCTGGGAACGCTCTATCTGGCGGAGAACCAGCCGCGGCGGGGGCTGGTGACGCTGCGCCAGACGGCGGCGAATTTCTCCAGCCGGCCGGAATCGAAGGAGATCGCCGAACAGATGTCGCGCGCCTTCCGCGAGCTCTACATGGAGAACGGCGCCGACCGCCTGTCGCCGCTGATGGCGGTGGCGCTGTATGACGAGTTCCGCGAGCTGACGCCGGCCGGCCGCGACGGCGACCGCATGATCGGCATGCTGGCAGACCGGCTGGTGAAGGTCGACCTGCTGGACCGCGCGGCGATCCTGCTCGACGATCTGATGAAAAAGCGCCTGACCGGCCTGGACAAGGCGGAGGCCGGCACGCGCCTCGCCTCGATCCAGATGCTGGACCAGCGCCCGGACCTGGCGCTGAAGGCGCTGGAGGACAGCAAGATCGACGAGCCGCTGCCGCCGGAGCTGGTGGCCCAGCGCAACCGCCTGGCGGCGCGCGCCACCTTCGATTCCGGCAACGAGCTGGGCGGGCTGAAGATGCTGGCCGACGATCCCAGCCTGGAAGCCAAGTGGCTGCGCGCCGACATGCTGTGGCGCACGCGCGAATGGCCCGCGGCGGCGAATGCGCTGGGCGACCTGATCGACGGCGAGGAAGCGGCGATGGCGGACGAGGTCGCCGCCAACAAGGCGGCGCACGACGTGACCAAGGACCCGTCCACAGCGCTGACCAGCGAAGAGGCCGACGCGGCGCTGAAGGCGCGGCAGGAGCAGCATTTCAAGGAACGCATCGCGCCGCTGATCCTCAACCGCGCCGTCGCCTTGTCGCTGGCATCGGACCGCCGCGGCCTGAAGGCGCTGGCCAGGGATTACGGCGAGGCGATGGCGGCGACCGATCAGGCCAAGGCGTTCGACATGCTGACCTCGCCGGACAATGGCCTCATCGAATCCGTGACCGCGGAGATGACCAGCGTCGAACGCATCGACGCCTTCGTGACCGACTATCGCGAAAAGCTGAAAGCGGCCAGCCTCAGCGAGCCGCCGGCGGGCGGAAGCTGAGCCGGCGGGCGCGGTGCCGTCACGGCTGAATGTCCAGTCCGATCCGACGGATGTCCCGCGACATATAGATGAAGGACGGCCGGTTCGCGATCATATACAGCGGAACCGTTCCCAGATCGGCCGAGCGGCTGTCCCGTGAGACATCCCGATTGTCGCCGAGCATGAAATATTCACCCGCCGGCACGACCATCTCGGGAAAGGTGTCGAGCCAACCTTCGTCGCTCTGCTCCAAAATCGTGTAAGAGCGCCCGTTCGGCAGCGTCTCGACGTAGCGCTGCCATGCCTCATCTCCCGTTTCCGGTGCCGGCGCGATATCAGCCGGTTTGCGATCGACCAGCAGGCCATTCAGGTACAGCCGGCCATGCTCGAGCTTCACGCGATCCCCGGGACCGGCGACGACCCGCTTGATCATGATGTAGTCGGCATCTGGCACGTAGAACATCACCACATCGCCGGCGACTGGTGTGTGCCAAGCGTAGTACTCGCGCGCGACGAAGAACACATCGCCGATCATCAGCGTGGGTCGCATGCTGGAGGATGGTACCCAATAGCTCTGCACAAATGGGCCGGTCTTATAGACCATGTAAGCGATTCCCAGCGCGCCGAGCGCGGAGATGCCGACAATGACCGGGACGAGAAAGCGCATGGACGGTGCGGAAGAGATTGGTCAGGCGGGGGCGCAATCGCAAATGAAGTATTAGCGCGCACTATAATCCGGCTGGATCATTCGTCTCAAGTTGCTTTGCGGAAATCTCGGAGCAAGACCGACTGGTCGCGGGCTTGGTCGGCGCAGGCATTTGCCACCGCTTTAACACGGTCTTGGCACCGTGATGATGCGCGATCTCATCGAAATGAACGACGCCCGACTGCGCAAACTGGGTTACTCGGATGGCAAGCATCCGGGCCGCCGTCGCGCGTCGCCGGTATTCCGGTTTGCCGATGGACCGAGGGGAGATTGCCAACCTGTCAATCTTAACCGGCGGGAGTACGACCATGAAACATACTTCAGATACATTCTTGAATTTGATGAGTGGCTGTGTGCTGGCCTGCGGCGTGATGCTGCCGGCGGCTGCCTGGGCCGAAGGAATCCACGTGGGCGGCGAGAATGGCGGGCCGTCCGCCGACATCAGCCGCGAGGGCGGCATCAACGCCAGCGCCGGCGAGGGTGGGCCGAGCGCGCATGTCGGGTCCGACGGCATCTCCGCCAGCACCGGTGGCGAAGACGGGTCATCCGCCTCGATCGGCGGGGAAGAAGGGGGCATCCATGCCAGTACGGGTGGCGAAGGCGGTCCATCGGCCGACGTCGGCAATGACGGCATCTCCGCCAGCGGCGGCGAGGATGGCGGCTCCGTCGAGATCAGCGACGGCGACATCACCGTGGTGCCACCGCCGCCGGAAGAGGAACCGGGCGAGGAGCCTGGGGACGACGGCGGAAACGATCAGCCCTAAGCTGATTTCGCACTATCAAATTCGGAAGCTGTAGCCGGCGACGCGATTGGCGTCGCCGGAAAGGAGCCATCCCGAAACACGTCGTACTTCGAGCAAGCTGCTGTTACTATTGGCGACGGTCTCCGTCGGCCATACGCTCAACTGTGTAAACGGCGAAAATCCGAAAGGGGCCGGGCTCGCTGTTGTCAAAGAGACCGGCCTCTAGCGCTGCCTTGGCCTCGTCGAACGTTCCAAGTAGGCAATGGCTATTGACTGGAAGTTGCGCAGCAACGTAGTTGCATGAAAGTGGTGAGCATTCGGGTGCGGTGTGCACCGAGAATGTTACTACATCGTAGCCGACAAGCGTGCTACGGCGGGGACGGACGACTTCAGTCGTGAATGATCGCTCGGGCTCGATGGGCGACCAAGACTTCCGATCTTCGTCAAATTCGTATTCATGGACCTCGTAGTAACAGAGCGTGGCACCGGAAAGATCGATGCCTTCGCGTTTGGCGATTACCTCCATCTTCTCCGGTGAATCAAACATCCAATGGCCGTTGTGAGTCCAGAATTTGATATAGTTCGTGAAGCTCATGGAGGTGCAGTTGCTGACTGACCAGATGTCGGTGACGGAGTCTACCTTTAGCCAATCGGGTCGCGCGGCAATGTGTTTGAACATGTAGCCCGCTGGCATCATCAAGAGAACTCCCCGGCCTCAACCCCCACCGAACGACCGCACTAGGCTGCCCGCGACGAGATACCAGCCGTCGACCAGCACGAAAAAGACGAGCTTGAAGGGCAGCGCGATCATTACCGGCGGCAGCATCATCATGCCCATCGACATGAGCACCGACGCCACCACCATGTCGATGATCAGAAAGGGCACGAACAGCAGGAAGCCGATCTCGAAGGCGCGGCGCAGCTCGCTGATCATGAAGGCCGGGATCAGGATCTGCAGCGGCGCCTCGGCGGGAGAGGCGATGGGCTCGGCGCCTGCCATGTCCATGAACAGGCCCAGATCCTTTTCCCGCACCTGGCTCAGCATGAAGGTCTTGAACGGTGCCACGGTGCGCACGAAGGCGTCCTGCTCGGTGATCTGCTCGGCCATCAGCGGCGCGATGCCGTCGCGGTAGGCGACCTCGAAGGTGGGCGCCATGACGAAAGCGGTCAGGAACATGGCGAGGCTGACGATGACCATGTTGGGCGGCGTCTGCTGGCCGCCCAAGGCCGCGCGCAGCAGCGACAGCGCCACCACGATGCGGGTGAACGAGGTGATCATCACCAGGATGCCGGGCGCCAGCGACAGCACCGTCAGCAGTGCGATCAACTGCAGGATGCGCCCGGTCGACCCGCCGGTCTCCGTGCCGAAATCCAGCGTCACCGCTTGGGCGTGGGCCAGGGCGGGCAGGAGGCAGAGGAAGGCGAGCAGAATTGCGGGCAGCAAACGGACAAACCCCCTCCCCCAAGTTGGGGGAGGGCAGGGGTGGGGGGTGTTCTCTCGGGTGAAGGTTGAGTCGAGCGGAACCGCCGTCGCCCCCACCCTAACCCTCCCCCGGCTCGGGGCAGGGGAATTTTTCGATGAGGCCTGAGAAGGAACCCGAAGCATCATGGCTTCGGCTCCTCGGCGGCGAGGGTTGCGGCGAAGCTCTGCTTCGGTGCCGCGGGCGCTGCGGAGTTTGGTGATGCGATGCCGCTCTCGATGACGGTTTCGCTGTGCGGGCCGACGATCACCAGGTGCTCGACCTCGTCGCGGCGCAGCAGGATCAGGCGGTGACGCGGGCCTAGCGCCTGCACCTCGACCACGCCGAGGCGGCGCGCGCCGCGTTGCAGCTTGACGCCCGTGCCGAAGCGGCGCAGCAGCCAGCCGAGCAAGGCGATCAGCCCCAGGACCAGGATCAGCGCCAGGGCAAATCTCAAATACGTGTCGAAATCCATGTTCTAGGGTGCGCCTTGCTGGGTGAAATCTGCGGCTCGGGTGGTGTCAATCAGCCGGCGAAAGCTGTTTGCGGAGCTGCTCGATATTGAGCTGCAACTGGACGTTCTGCTTGCGCAGCACGGTGTCGAGCACGGCCAGCGCCTTGCTGAGATCGCCGAGCTCCTTGCCCCACAATCCGCGCGCGTCGGGTCCGGCGGCGGCCAGCGCGTCGCACAGCACGGTGACGCGCATCGCCACCATGTCGAGCTCGATGAGCTGCCCGTCATTGGCGGCCTCGACCACGGTGACCATCTCGCGCAGCAGGTCGGCGATGGCGCGGCCCAGGCCGCTCGCGGCCTGGGCCGCCTTGTCTTGTGCGTGTTGCGCCGTTGGACTCATGACGCGCTCCTATCTCTGCTCAGCTTCATCCCGGCCTTCGCCCTCGCCGGTCCAGGAACGGTTGGCGCGGTAGACGTAGGAGAGGATCTCCGCCACCGCCGCCAGGGCGTCGATCGGAATCTCCGCATCCAACTCCACCGCCGCCAGGATCTGCGCCAGGTCGGCATCCTCGCGCACCGGCACGCCCTTCTCGAAGGCGATGGCCAGGATCTGCTCGGCGACCGGGCCGCGGCCGGTGGCGACCACCCGCGGCGACTTAATTCCGCTCTTGCCCTTGGCGTCGAGCGCGACGGCGATCGGCACATTGGGAGCCGGCCGGGCGCTCATCCGCGTCCAGTCGGTGCCCTTGCGCCCGATGCGATCCTTGTCGTCCGCCATGCGCCCGCACAAACCCGGCCTGTGGAAAACACGAAAAACCCAGGGAAACTCTGGAGAAGTTTGCTTAATGAGCGCTTAAAATTTCGAATACCGGGAAGATTTTGCCGGAATTTGCATCGTATTTTAGCAAATTAAGCAGGTGTTAATGTCTGCGGCCCAGGATGCGGTCCATGCAACGGCCGGGGAAACCGGCTTCGGCGAAGAGGCTGATATTCCGACCCGCCGCACAATGAAAGCGCCGTATCGATGGACCTGTTTCAACTGAAGCTGTTTCAGCGCATCAGCGAACGCATGAACTGGCTGGGCGCGCGCACCGAGGTGCTGTCCCAGAACGTCGCCAACGCCGACACGCCGGACTATGTCCCGCACGATCTGAAGCCGCTGAACTTCGAAGACCATCTGGTGAAGACGCCCAAGGTGGTGCAGGAGCGCACCAACCCGATGCATATGAGCGGCACCGTCGGCCCGGTCGATCCGGTCGACGACGAGAAGCAGCGCAACCCCTATGAATCGGCGCCGGTCGGCAACTCCGTCGTGCTCGAAGAGCAGATGATCAAGATGGCCGACGCGCAGCACAATTACCAGCTGATGACCAATCTCTACCGCAAGAATGTCGACTTGCTGAAGATGGCCCTCGGCCGCGGCGTTTGATCCGCGGTCGTATATGCCGGGAGCTGATCCATGGATCTGATGCAAAGCCTGATGATTTCCGCCGCCGGCATGAAGGTGCAGGGCGAGCGCCTGCGCGTGGTGGCCGAGAACCTCGCCAACGCGGATTCGGTGGCGGAGAAGCCCGGCGCCGATCCGTACCGGCGCAAGACCATCACCTTCCGCAACGAGATGGACCGCGCATTGGGGCTGGAAACCGTGCAGGTCGACAAGATCGGCGCCGACCGCAGCGACTTCCGCATGAAGTACGATCCGGGCAATCCGGCGGCCGACGCGAAGGGCTATGTCAAGCTGCCCAACGTGAACAGCTTGATCGAAATGACCGACATGCGCGAAGCGCAGCGGTCGTACGAAGCCAACCTGAAAGCGATCGAGGTCGCGCGCAACATGCTGCAGCGCACGATCGATCTGCTGCGCTAGTCAATATCGGGATTAGAGGAGAGCATCCATGGTCGCAGCCGTCGGCAACGCGGTCCAGGCCTACAACGCCGCGGTCAAGCGCATGGGCGCGCCCGGCATCGAATCGCGCGAGAATGCCGGCCCCGGCTTCGCCGACGTGCTGAAGCAGGTCGCGAACGAGGCGGTCAAGACCACGCGCGAGGCGGAGATCCAGTCCATCGCGGCCGCCGGCGGCAAGGCCGACCTGAACCAGGTCGTCAACGCCGTGACCGCGGCGGAGATGACGGTGCAGACGGTGACGGCGGTGCGCGACCGCGTGGTCTCCGCCTACCAAGAAATCCTCCGGATGCCGATCTGAGGCCTGCATAACATGGATGAGTCGGTACTCCTCGAGGTCGGCCGCGACGCGATCATCGTCACCTTGAAGCTCGGCGCGCCGCTGATGATCATCTCGCTGCTGATCGGCCTGATCATCTCTTTGTTCCAGGCCCTGACCCAGATTCAAGAGGTCACGCTCACCTTCGTGCCGAAGATCGTCGTGGTCTTCATCTCCATGCTGCTGCTGGCGCCATTCATGCTGCACACGCTGTCCGATTTTACCGAACGGATCATGCAGCGGGCGATGGGTTGATCGTTGGGGATGATTGAGGGATGAACCTCGAGCAGCTCGCCGCCCTCAATCTGTTCCAGTTCTTCCTGGTGTTCGCCCGGATGGGCAGCGCGATCATGCTGCTGCCCGGCTTCGGCGAAGCCTATGTGCCGCAGCGCGTGCGCCTCGTCTTCGCGCTAACCGTCAGTCTCGTCCTGATGCCGATGGTGGCGGATCGCCTGCCGGCCATGCCCGCCGCGATCGACCGTTTCGTGGGCTACCTGCTGGTGGAGATCGGCATCGGCGTGTTCTTCGGCATGATCGCGCGGCTGATCCTGCTCGGCACGCAGACCGCGGGCAGCGTCATCGCTTTGCAGATCGGCATGGCGAGCGCGCTGGTCGCCGACCCGACGACGCAGCAGCAGGCCGCCGTCACCGGCAACTTCCTGCTGGCGCTGACGGTGGTGCTGATCTTCGTCACCGGCCTCGACCACATGACCCTGAAGGGCCTGATCGGCACCTACGGCATCTTCGCGCCGGGCGTGGTGCCGCCGATGGCCGACGTCGCCAATCATGCCTCGCGCATCGTCGCCGACAGCTTCTCCGTTTCGATCCAGATGGCCACACCCTTCCTGGTCTACGGCATCGTCTTCGCCGTGGCGCTGGGCCTGCTGGCGCGCCTGATGCCGACCTTGCAGGTTTTTTTCATCGCCATGCCGGCGCAGTTGATGGCCGGCCTGGGCCTGATGGCGGTGTCGCTGACCGCCATGATGCTGTGGTTCCTCAATTCCTATGAGGAACGCCTGTCCGTCTTCCTCGGTGGCTGAAGGGACAGGCCATGGCGGAAGAGCAGGACGATTCCTCAAAAACCGAAGACCCGACCAGTCGGCGACTTGACGAAGCGCGCGGGCGCGGTCAGGTCGCCAACTCCCGCGAAGTCAACAACCTGCTGATGCTGGGCGTGTTCTCGCTCTCGGTGCTGATGTTCGGTAAGCCGGCGGCGATCGATCTGTGGCAGGCGACGCTGCCTTTCATCGAGCAGCCGGACATGATCTCCGCGGATTTCGAGCATCTGGTCAAGATGGCGTGGAAGCTGCTCGCCGTTGTCCTGCTGGCCGGCGCGGTGCCGCTGGTCCTGGCGCTGATCGGCGCCGTCGCGTCCGGCTATCTCCAGTTCGGCCTGATCTGGTCGGCGGAATCGCTGATGCCGAAGCTGGACAAGATTTCGCCGCTGTCGGGCCTCAAGCGCATGTTCTCCTCGCGCTCGCTGGCGGAATTCGTGCGCGGCCTGCTGAAGATCGCGGTGGTCGGCGCGGTCGCCATGTTCCTGATCCTGCCGGAGGTCGCCAGCCTCAACAAGCTGGTCGGCATGGAGATGATCCAGCTCCTGTGGGAGACCAGGACGCTCCTGGCCAAGCTACTGGTCGGCGTGGTGGCGATCGTCGCGGTGATCACCGCCATCGACCTGATCTATCAGCGCATGCAGCACATGAAGGAGATGCGCATGTCGCGGCAGGAATTGAAGGAGGAATACAAGGAGACGGAAGGCGATCCCCTGGTCAAGGGCCGCCTGCGCCAGTTGCGCATGGAACGCACCCGCCGCCGCATGATGGCCCAGGTGCCGCAGTCCGACGTGGTGGTCACCAATCCGACCCACTATGCCGTGGCGCTGAAATACGACCAGGCGACGATGGCGGCGCCCAAGGTGATGGCCAAGGGCATCGACAAGGCGGCCCAGCGCATCCGCGAGATCGCCAAGGAACACGGCATCCCGATCGTCGAGAACCCGCCTTT
>DASZQC010000114.1:0-11244 GCA_035549815.1 Dongiaceae bacterium | reverse complement strand
GCCCCCGCCGGTCGGGATCGCCCGCATCAGGGTGAACAGCTTGCCGAGGCCCGGCAGCTTGAAGAACGGCGCATAGACCATGAAGCGCACGAAACGCTGCACGCAGGCGCCGACCAGTAACCCGTCGATGAAGGACAGGTGATTGGCGACCAGCAAGGCCGGCCCGTTCAGCGGCACGTTCTCCGGTCCGATGATGCGGATGCGGTAGATGGAGTGCGTCAGCAGCCACAGGCAGAAGCGGATCAGGAAATCCGGCAACAGGATCAGCAGATAGGCGATGACGGCAACGGTGGTGGTGCCAGCAAGAATCGCCATCGCATTCGGGGTCCAACCGAGCGAGCCGCCGGCGAAAGCGAGCACCGCAGAGGCGAGCAAGATGCCAAGCGTGTTCATGACGTTATTGGCAGCGATGAAGCGACCGCGTTTGTCCTCGTCCGCCTTCTGCTGCAGCATGGCGTTCAACGGCACGCTGTAGAAGCCGCCGAAGAAACCGAGAAAGCCCAAAGTCAGCGCAGCGGCGACATAGCTGTTGTCGATGCCGGCCAGCACGAAGGCGCCGATGGCCATGCCGGCCGCGCCGATCGGCACCAAACCGAGCTCCACCTTGTGCCCGGATAGCCGGCCCGCCGCCAAACTCCCGACGGCGATGCCAATGGCGATGACTGCCCCCAGCATCTGGGTATCAGAAGGCGCGGTCTGGAGCACTTGATCGCCGAACAAAGGGATCAATTGCTGTATCAGCGCGCCGACGAACCAGAAATAGCTGAGACCCAGCACGGTCAGCCACAGGCGGCGATTGCGATATAGCTGCGCCAGGCCGATCGCCACGTCGCCGACGGGATTCCAGGAGAACCGTTTGCCTGTGCGGCCGGGCGGCGTCCGCCCGATGCCGAAGGAGCAGAGGGTGCCGATCACAGAGATGGCGAGGACGATGGCACCGATGATCGGGAGATTGTCGTGGAACCATTCATAGATGAAGCCACCGAGCACGGCTCCCACGATAATGGCCAGGAACGTGCTCATCTCCACCAGCGCGTTGCCGCGTGACAAGTCGCGCTCCGGCAGAAGTTCCGGCAAGCTGCCATATTTGGCCGGGCTGTAGAGCGCCGATTGCGTGCCCATGAAGAACAACACCACCAGCATCGCGGTGAAATTGCCGACGAAGAACGCGCCCAACGCCGCCGCCATGGCGACGATCTCCAGGCTCTTGGTGGCGATCAGCACCGAGCGCTTGGAATAGCGGTCGGCGAGCTGGCCGGCATAGTTGGAAAAGATCAGGTACGGCGACATCAGCGCGACGCCGATCGACGCCACCAACACCTCGGGATTGAGGCCGGAGCCCGGCTGGCGCGCAAGATCGAGGGCGAAAAAGGTGATCGACCAGCGATAGATGTTGTCGTTCAGCGCGCCCAGGAACTGGGCCAGCAGCATCCAGGAAAAGCCGGGATCGCGTAGCAACCGCAGGTATGACCGGTCGTTCATGCCACCCCCTTGAAATCAGGGCGACAGTCGACGGGGGGAGGCGGGGAAAGTCAAGATGAGTCGGGCGAAGAGACTCGCCGCCAACAAAGCGAGGCGAATCAAATGGATTTGTCTTTGATTCGCTGCTTGACGAATTCGATGTTGGCCCTGGCGGCGGCGCTTTGCGGGCTGACCTTCAGGACCCGCTCGAAGGCGTCCAGGGCCGCCTCGTCGCGGTCCAGCTTGATATTGACCAGGCCGAGCCCGGACAGCGCGCCGAAATGGTGCGGCTCCAGCTCCAGTGTGCGGTCGATGTCGGCCAGCGAGTCCTCGTAGCGGTCCATCATGAAATAGATGGTGGCGCGCTTGTTCCAGCCTTCGGCGAAGTTCGGCGCCTTGGCGACGATGGCGTCGAAGATCTTCAGGGCTGTTGTCAGATCGCCCAGCGCCAGCGCCTGGGTGCCGATCTCATAGACCTTGTCGATGTCCGGATTGCCGGCCTCCGACCAGATGGACCAGATTTGGCCCTCCAGCTCCATTGCCTTCGCCGGGCTTGAGGCCATCTGCAACCGGGAAAACAGCTCATGGAGTCGCGGGTCGGTCTGGTCCGCGCGCGCCGCGCCCGAGGAAAGTCCCAGGAAGGTCGCGAGTATTGCGCCGATGGCATATGACCGTCGCATGAAACAACCATAGCACCGGGGGCGTCGGATCAGCTATGCATTGTGCGCATCAAATTGCCGGGAGCGATGCCGAATCATGAAAGCCAATCCGTATTTCCGCACCACCTACCAGGCCGCGCGGCAGGCCTTTCGTGACGCGGCCACGGCGCGCGGCCTGCAGGTGACCGCCCATGCCAACCCGGCCAAGGGCGCCGAAGGCGAAGAGCTGACGACCGACGTCACTTTGATCGGACCGAAGGACGCGGAGCGGCTGCTGATCTGCACCTCCGCGACACACGGCGCGGAAGGTTTCTGCGGCTCCGGCATCCAGGTGAGCTGGCTGGCCGAAGGCGGGGCCAAGTCGCTGCCGGCCAATACCGCCGTGCTGGTCGTTCATGCCGTCAATCCGCACGGCTTCTCGCATGTGCGCCGCGTCAACGAGGACAATGTCGATCTCAACCGCAATTTCGTCGACCACGCGAAGCCCTACCCCGGCAACAAGGGCTATGACGATTTGCGCGACGCCATCTGTCCGTCCGAATGGACCGAGGAGAGCCGCGCCCGCACCCGCAAGATTCTCCTGGACTATGCCGCGCAGCATGGCGAGCCGGCGATGACCGACGCCATCGCCGCCGGCCAGTATGTCGATCCGCAGGGCGTGTTCTATGGCGGCACCAAGGAGACCTGGTCCAACCGCAACATCCGCGCGATCCTGGCGCCCTTCGCCAAGACGGTGAAACGCGCGGCCTTCGTCGATCTGCATACCGGCCTCGGCCCTTACGGGTTCGGCGAGATCATGTCGAACCATGGGGCGAAGGAGCCCGGCCATTTCATGATGAAGGAATGGTGGGGCAACGAAGCGACCTATTTCGACGACGGCACCTCGTCTTCCTACCTCGTGCTCGGCGACATCAATATCGGCGTCTGCCAGACGCTCTCGAACGCCAAGGTCGCCGGCATCACGCTCGAATACGGCACCATCCCGAAGGAAGACATGATCAGTTCCGTGCGGGCGGACAATTGGCTCTACGTGCATGGCAAGGTGGACTCGCCGCAAGGCCGCGAGATCAAGGCGCAGATCCGCGCCGCCTTCTACCAGGAGCATGACGACTGGAAACAGATGGTCGCCGAACGCGGCCACTATGTCCTCAACCGCATGCTCAAGTGCGTGACGGAGAGCTAGATTCTGGTCAACGCGGCGGGCTTCGGCCCGCCATGGGCCCAGTCGAGCAGCTCCACCGTGTGCAGGATCGGCACGCCGATCGCGGGCGCTAGCTGTTCCATGCAGCCGATATTGCCCGTCGCCACAAGGGCGGGTTTCAGGCCGTCGATGTTCGCCGCCTTGCGGTCGCGCAGGGCACGCGACAAGTCCGGCTGCAGCATGTTGTAGGTGCCTGCCGAGCCGCAGCACAGATGCCCTTCCGGTACGCTCAGCACCTCGAAGCCTGCGGCGCTCAGCAATTGCCGCGGCGGCTCGGTCACCTTCTGGCCGTGCTGCAGCGAGCAGGCGGAATGATAGGCGACCCGCAAACCGCGTGCGCGCCCGGCTGCGGGCAGATCCAACTTCGCCAGGTATTCGGTGATGTCGAGCGCACGCTCCGATACCATCCGCGCGCGGTCGCGCCAGACCGGATCGTTGCGGAACAGGTAGCCATAATCCTTGATCGTGGTGCCGCAGCCCGAGGTGGTCATCAGGATGGCGTCCAGCCCGCTACGCACGATCTCGCGATGCCAGGCGGCGATGTTCGCCTTGGCCGAACGCATCGCCTGCTCTTCCAGCCCCATGTGATGGGTGAGCGAACCGCAGCAGGCCGCTCCCTCCGCCACCACCACTTCGATGCCGAGCCGGCTCAACAACCGGATTGCCGCCGCATTGATCTCCGGCCGCAGCACCGGCTGGGCGCAGCCGGCCAGCATCGCCACCCGGCCGCGCTTCGCGCCAAGCGCCAGGGTCACACCGGGCTCGTCGCTGCGGCGCGGCGTGGCCGGCAGCTTCGCCAGCGCAACCATCGCCGCCAGCCGCTTGGGCAGCCAATATTGCCCACCGATCAGCTTCGCCAGCGCGGCGCCCGCCAGCGCCAGGCGGAACAGGTTGGGCCGCGGAACGATCGTCGCCAGGATCAGCCGCATCAGGCGATCGGCCAGTGGCCGCCGATAAGTCTCCTCCACATGGTCGCGCGCATGATCGACCAGATGCATGTAATGCACGCCGGACGGACAGGTCGTCATGCAGTTGAGGCATGACAGGCAGCGATCCAGGTGCTTCGCCTCGACCTCGCTGGCGGCGCGTCCTTGCTCCAGCATGTCCTTGATCAAATAGATGCGCCCGCGCGGCGAATCCAGTTCATCGCCCAGCAACACATAAGTCGGACAGGTCGCCGTGCAGAACCCGCAATGCACGCAAGCGCGCAAAATCTTGTCCGCTTCCGCGATGTTGGGGTCGGCGAGCTGCGCCAAGGTGAAGGTCGTTTGCATCCGCGCCTACCAATCCCGATACATGCGGCCGGGGTTGAGGATGCCGTGCGGATCGAAGGCCTCCTTCACCCGCCGCAGCAGCGCCGGCGGTACATCGCGGGCGAAGACGTCGATCTCGCGGCGCAGGATTTCCGGGCCGCGCACCAGGGTCGCGTGTCCGCCGCATTCCACCAGCGCCGCGCGCACCTGGGCCGCGTCCGCCGCGCTCGATTCCGTGCGCGCGATCCACAACAGGCCGCCACCCCAATCCATCAGCCAATCATCGCCCGTCGCCAACGAAGTGGCGATCTTCGCGCCTGCGCTTGGCGGCACCGATACCCGCCACAGACAGCCCTCGTCTGGCAGCAGTGCCGCCACGTCGCGGATCTCCGCCCACAAGGTGCGCGACCGCGTCGAATGCAGCTCCTCGCTCGGCACGCCGAGCAACTGGCGTATGCCGCCGCAGCGATCGGCGCAGGAACCCGGCGCACCGGACAGCCGCAACGCGATGAGCGCGCTGCCTGGTGCGCGCACCAGATCGACGCTCGACCGGGCCGCAACAGATGTCGGCAGGAAGGCGGCACCGTCAATCTCGAAAGCGTCCTGCAGCAAGGCGATCATGCGCCCGTGGCCGGCGGCGGCATCGGCGACGGGGATCAGCACCGTGCGCTGCTTCTCCGGCGCCGGCAACACCTTGACCGTCACCTCGGTCAGTGCCGCCAGCGTGCCCATCGATCCGGCGAGCAGCTTCGGCAGATCGTAGCCGGTGACGTTCTTCACCACCTTGCCACCCGCCTTGAATTCCTCGCCCAAGCCATTCACCGCGGTGAAGCCGAGGAAATGATCGCGCGCGGCGCCGGCGCTCGGCCGCCGCGGGCCGGAGAGATTGGCGGCCAGCACGCCGCCGATGCTGCCGCCTTCGTTGCTGGGGCCGAACAGGCTGGCGGAGGCGATCGGCTCGAAGGCCAAGTGCTGCCGCTTCGCCGCCAGGGCTTCCGTGATCTCGGCCAAGGGCGTGCCGCATTTCGCCGTCAGCACCAGCTCTTCCGGCTCATAGCTGACGATGCCGCTCAAGCCCCGCAGGCTCAGCGTGTTGTCCGCCGTCACCGGCCGGCCGAGACCGATCTTGGTTCCCTGCCCCTGGATCGCCAGCTTGCGCCGGTCCGCCGCGTGGGCGCGGATGATGTCCACCACCTCCGCCGGATGAGAGGGTTCGAGGAATGCCACGAAGCTCAGAACCTCGGCAGACCGGGGAACGGCAGGTCGCCGCCGCGCACATGCATCATGCCCATCTCGGCGCAGCGATGCAGGTTCGGGAACACCTTGCCGGGATTGAGCAGTTGCTCGGGATCGAACGCGCATTTCACGCGCATCTGCTGCTCGAGGTCGATTTCGCTGAACATGGTCGACATCAGATCGCGCTTCTCGACGCCGACGCCATGCTCGCCGGTCAGCACGCCGCCGACCTCGACGCACAGTTTCAGGATCGCCGCGCCAAACTGCTCGGCGCTCTCCAGCTCGCCCGGCTTGTTGGCGTCGTAGAGGATCAGCGGGTGCAGATTGCCGTCGCCGGCATGAAACACGTTGGCCACGCGCAGGCCGAAACGCTGCGACATCTCCGCCATCCGCGTCAGCACCAGCGGCAATTGATGGCGCGGGATGGTGCCGTCCATGCACAGATAGTCGGGCGAGATGCGGCCGACCGCGGGGAAGGCCGCCTTGCGCCCGGCCCAGAATTTCAGCCGCTCCTGCTCCGACTGGCTGACGCGCAAGGAAGTCGCGCCCTTGGCCTCGGCGATCTGCTTCACGCGCCCCATCAGCTCGTCGACTTCCGCCGCCGTGCCGTCCAGCTCCACGATCAGGAGCGCCTCGGCGTCCAACGGATAGCCCGCATGGACGAAATCCTCGACCGCGGCGATGGCGGGCTTGTCCATCATCTCCATGCCGGCCGGGATGATGCCGGCGGCGATGATGGCGGCGACCGCCTCGCCGCCTGCTTCGTTGCTGGCGAAGCCGGCGAGTAGCGCCTTGGCGGTCGGCGGCCGGCGCAGCAGGCGCACGGTCACTTCGGTGACCACGCCCAGCAATCCTTCCGAGCCGGTCAGGATGCCCATGAGGTCATAGCCCGCGGCATCCAGATGCTTGCCGCCGACGCGCATCACCTCGCCATCGATCAGCACGACCTGCAGACCCAGCAGATTGTTGGTGGTGAGGCCGTATTTCAGGCAATGCACGCCGCCGGAATTCTCCGCGACGTTGCCGCCGATGGTGCAGGCGATCTGGCTCGACGGATCCGGCGCGTAATAGAAGCCGTGACCAGCGACCGCGTGGCTGATCGCCAGGTTGGTGACGCCCGGCTGCACCACGGCGCACCGATTCTCCAGATCGATGTCCAGGATGCGATTGAACTTGCCGAGCCCCAGCAGCACGCCGTCGCCCAAAGGCAGCGCACCGCCGGACAGCGACGTGCCGGCGCCGCGCGGCACCACCTTGATGCCGTTCTGGCGGCAATAGCGCAGCACCTGCGAAACCTCGTCGACATTGGACGGCAGGACCGCGACCAGCGGCAACTGGCGATAGGCGGTCAGCGCGTCGGTTTCATAGGCCTTCAGCGCCGCCGGCGCCGCGATGACCGCGCCGGGCGCCAGCATGGCGCCGAGATCCGCCGCGATCCGCGCGCGATCGGCGATCACTGCCTGATCCAAGGCCGGCATGGTCAGCATGAAGGCGTTCCGTTCCCAGAGTCCGAAGCGTCGTCCGAAGCGTCGTCAGAATCGCATCGTTGCGATCACTATAGGAACTGAAACGGGGCAGGCCAAAACGAAACCGCGCCGGCCCTTGCGGAACCGGCGCGGTTTAATGTCGTGTCTCGGCGAGCCGAAGCTCAGCCGGCAGCCATTTGGCCCAGAGGCTTAGCCCTGGCGGGCCTTGTAGCGCGGGTTGGTCTTGTTGATCACATAGACCCGGCCCTTGCGGCGCACGACGCGGCAATCCTTGTGGCGCCGCTTCGCCGACTTCAACGAGTTGATGATCTTCATGGGTCGGTCCTCAGAATCCTGGTAAATCGGTCGGGCGCGGAACATAGAGATCGGGACGCAACCTGTCAACCGACGCGGATATCATGGCAACATATTGAAAAATAACGCATTCTACCAGTTCGACATGAGCGACGAGCTGCCCATCTTGATGCCGTAGAAGCGAAACACCCGGAGCGCCCCCGCCTCCATGGCGGCGACCCGGCGACCCCAGCTCTCGACTTCCCTGAGGAAATCGTCGGGGAAGGTGCGGATGACCGACTTGCCCTCGGGGATGCGGGTCACCTGGTCCAGCGCCTCCAGGGTCATGGCGCGGTATTTGTCGGTGATGTCCTCGGCGACCCGCAGGTCGAATTTCAGCTCGGTGAAGCGCTTCTCGTACTCGGCCTTGGTCCAGAGCGGCGGCGTGTTGCCGAACGCGGCCTTGAGCAGCGGGTCGTCCGGCGCCGTCTTGTCGCCGCGCAGATAATCGCAGATGGTGAGCTGGCCGCGCGTCTTCAGGTTGTTCTCCAGCCGCGCCAGGATTACCTCGCGCTGGTCGAACTTGTAGATCATCTCCTTGGACAGGATGCAGTCATAGCCGCCCTGCCGGCTCACGAAGTTCTCGTGGTCGTAAAGCTGCACCTCCGCCTTGCGCTCCAGCCCGGCGCGGGTGGACAGCATCTTGCCCAGCTCCGCCGTGGCCTTGTCCCGCTCCACGCCGGTGGTCCAGACATCGAACTCCTTGGTGATGGCGCGCAGCCCGCCACCGGCGCCGCAGCCGAAATCCAGGATCGACATCGAGTTGTTGATGGCGAACGGCTTGACCAGCTCCAGCACGAACGCGCCGCCGCCCGGCGAATTGAACCCTTCGCCCCAGATCACCTGCGTCACCTTGATCGCCGGCGTCTCCCACGGCTCCAGCTTGATCAGCGGCGGCGGCGGTTCGGGCGCAGCCTCCTCTTTCTTCGCCGCCGGCTTGCCGTCCGCTGGGCGCAGTTCGACCCCTTCCCACCAAGCGAGGAATCGTTCCTTGAACGGCGCCTTCGGCCCGCTGTCCCCAGCGGCGGAAGCTTTCCGCTTCAATAGTCCCAGAACCGACAAGATCTGTTCCTGACCTCCACTTGCGCCCGTGCCATCGGGCGTGGCACTGACACCCGACCATTATACTGTGAGTTCAATGGTTAATAACATCACAAGCAGTACATTTAGTCCTTAATACTACTGATGACGACCGAAACGACTGTCACGAACGGCCGTTTGGCCGTTCACATCGCGCGGACGGCGCGTCTGGCGTTACCGGTGATGCTGTCGCGCGCCGGCCTCGTGCTGATGCTGACCGTCGATACGGCCATCGTCGGGCACCTGGATGCCGCCGGGCTGCAATTGGCCGCGCTCGGCGCCTCGGTCATTCCGCAAACCGTGCTGCAGACCGCCGCGGTGGGGTTGCTGATCGGTGTCATCGTGCGGACCGCGCAACTGGACGGTGCCGGACGCGCCGCGGAATGCGGGCAGGTCTGGCGCCTCGGCATCCTGCTCGCCGCCGGTCTCGGCATCGTCTACGCGCTGGTGCTGACTCCCGGTGACTTCATCCTCGGGGAGATCCTCGGACAGCCGGCGGAGGTGGCCATCGCCGGCGGCCCGGTGCTGACCATCCTCGGCTATGGCCTGCCCGGCCTGCTGCTTTACGTCGCCAGCACGCATTTCCTGGAAGGGATCAATCGCCCGGTCCCGCCGATGCTGCTGATGTTGGGCGCGAACCTGTTGAACGCCGCGCTCGCCTACCTGCTGGCCCATGGCGGCTTCGGCCTGCCGGCCCAGGGCGTGACGGGAGTCGCCATCGCCACCAGCATCGTGCGCTGGGTCCTGGGACTGGGCAGCATCGCGCTGGTGCTGGTCCTGGTCGATCGCGAACGCTACCGCGTCTCCGGCCGCCTGACCCATGGCCTGCAGGGCATGGTGGCGTTGCTGCGCCTGGGCTTGCCGCTGGCGGCGGCGATCGGGCTGGAGACCGCCTGCTTCAGCATGATCGTCAACTTCTCCGGCTGGCTCGGCCCGGTCTCGCTGGCAACCATGTATGCGGCGATCAACTACACCAGCTTCATCTACATGCTGACCATCGGCTTGGCGACGGCGGCGGCCGTGCGCGTCGGCAATGCCGTCGGGCGCGAGGATTGGGGTGGCGCGCAACGTGCCGGTTGGGTGGCGGTGGCGATGGCGGGCACGCTCATGGCGGTCGCCGGACTGCTGACGGCCTTGCTCGCCGACCGCGCCGCCGGGATCCTGACCAACGATCCGGCTGTGCTGGCCAGCCTGGTGCCGCTGCTGGCGGGCGTGGTCAGCCTGCTGGTCATCGTCGACAGCCTGCAGGGCGTGCTGATGGGGGCGCTTCGCGGCTGCGCCGACACGCTGATCCCGACCATCATCTACGGCATCAGCTTCTGGATCGTCGGCGTGCCCGCCGGATATTGGTGGGGCTACCGGCAGGAACTTGGCCCGTTCGCCCTGACCTGGGCTCTGATCGCGGCGCTATCGGTGGCGGCGGTCGCTTTGGGCTGGCGATTCCGGGCTCTGGCCGCCCCCGGCGCTCGCCCATAAATCATTGTAACTCAAACGAACCAGCCTGCCGTCCGCCGCCAGCAAAGCCTTTGTTAACGCCTTGCGACGAGGATACAGTCACGCATCTGGGATGGTCAGGGAAAACCCAACAATGGAATCCAAGCAGCCGCACGACCGGCGGAACAACCATGCCGACCGTCGCGCTTACCCGCGCTTCTCGGTCGACATGCCGGCGCATCTGTCGGTCAACGGCAAGTCGGCTCCCTGCCGGCTGGTGGACGTCTCCGCCGGCGGCGCCTTGATCCGCACCAGGCGCCATCTGACGGTGGGCGATATGGTTTCGGTCGACCTGCCGCATTGCGGGCCGACCATCGGCACGGTGGTGCGCCTGACGCCTTCGCATGTCGCGGTCAGCTTCCGCGGTCTGCTGGTCGTCAGCGAGCTCGGCGTTGCTGCCGACGCTTAAGTCTCTTTCAAGAGCAGCAGCTTAAAATCTATTTGTCCAGCACCGCTTGAAGGCGCTGCAGCACTTCGGCCAGTTCGAAATCGGAGAACTCGTCGGCGCGGGGGATGTCGAGGTGCAGACGGCCGACCCCCTGATTGACGATCACCGCCTCGCGCTTGCGCCGGTAGCGCTCCAGCATGAGGTAGAGCTGATCGCCGACGGTGAAGCTCTGGGCGTCCGGCGTGATGACGCAGGCGCCCGCCTTGGAGATGTTGCGGTAGTTGGTGATGGCGAGGGTGCGGCGCTTGTCAGGGTCGTCATAGACAAGCATCGCCGTTCCTCCGAAGTCGAACCTCGGGAACCGGCGCAGATCCTTGCCCTCTTTATCCATAGCAATCCTCCGCCCGCCTCTCCCCAAGCCGTCGGCGGTCGCGGCAAAGGAATCGTAGCACAAGCCACAGCGCCACGTTAAGCGATTCCTGGCTTTATAAATCTCCTATAATACATTGAATTTGCATCATATTATTGATAGACGAGGCGTGTGCGGCCTGCGGCGAGGGCCCACGCACTTGCCGGCCTCGGGGGCGTCCGGCTATCAATCTGGCGCCATCGGTCGAGTGGGAGTTGTCTGAAAATGCAGGATCGAGACGCC
>DASZQC010000113.1:0-4995 GCA_035549815.1 Dongiaceae bacterium | reverse complement strand
GGAAATTGTGGCTGCCCTTTACCCTGACCCTCTCCCCACGCTGATGGTGCAGATGGAGAGGTTTGCCACGCGTGGGGAGAACGCCATCAATACGAGCGCGGCAGCCCCAGCACGTGCTGGCCGATGAAGGCCAGGATCATGTTGGTGGAAATCGGCGCGGTCTGATAGAGCCGCGTCTCGCGCCACTTGCGCTCGATGCCGTATTCGCGCGCGTAGGCAAAGCCGCCGAAGGTCTGCATGCAGGTGTCGGCGGCGGCCCAGGCTGCTTCCGCCGCCAGCAGCTTGCCCGTGTTGGCTTCCGCGCCGCAGTCGCGGCCGGCTTCGAACAGCGCGGCGGCCTTGCGCACCACCAACTCGGCCGCGGTGAGCTGCGCATGCGCCCGGGCGATGGGAAACTGCACGCCCTGGTTCTGGCCGATAGGGCGGCCGAACACGACGCGCTCCTTGGCGTATTCGCTGGCGCGGCGGATGAAATAGCGCGCATCGCCGAGCGACTCCGAGGCGATCAGGATGCGCTCGGCGTTCATGCTGTCGACGATGTACTTGAAGCCCTGGCCCTCGATGCCGATCAGGTTTTCCGCCGGCACCTCGAGGTTGTCGAAGAACACCTCGCAGGTGTTGTGGTTGAGCATGGCGTCGATCTTGCGGATCTCGATGCCCTTGCCCTTCGCCTCGCGCAGGTCGACGAGGAACACGGACAGCCCTTCGGAGCGCTTGCGCACCTTGTCGGGCGGCGTGGTGCGGGCAAGCAGCAGCATCAGGTCGGAGTGCAGCACGCGCGATGTCCACACCTTCTGGCCGTTGACGACGTAGCGGTCGTTGCCCTTCTTCTCCGCGCGCGTCTTGAGCTGCGTGGTGTCGGAGCCGGTGGTCGGCTCGGTGACGCCGAACGCCTGCAGGCGCAGTTCGCCCGACGCGATGCCTGGCAGATACTTCTTTTTCTGCGCGGCGTTGCCATGCCGCAGCACGGTGCCCATGGTGTACATCTGCGCGTGGCAGGCCGCGGCATTGCACGGGCTGTCATGGATGGTCTCCAGCACCGCGCAGGCGGCGCCGAGCGGCAGGCCGGAGCCGCCGTATTCCTCCGGGATCAGGGCCGACAGGTAGCCTTCCTGCGTCAGCGCGGCCACGAACTCGGTCGGATAGGCCGCCGCGTGGTCGTTCTTCACCCAGTATTCGTTGGGAAAGCGCTCGCAGATGCGGCGGACGCCTTCCCGAATATCCTCCCAGCCCGGATCGAGCGGAATGGAGACGCCTTCGCTGGCCTTGGTCATGTCCTTCACCTGCCTGGATATGCGGCCTCAAGCGATAGCGGACGTTGGCGGCGATGGCCAGACCGGCGCGCCTTGGGCGTGGCTTGCAGGCGGCGCGCTGCGGCCTTGACTTTCGGCGGATCGCAGCGGCTAAGCTCGCGCCGGCCTGGGCGCGCCGATGGATTCCCGCAATGCCGAACATCTCTCGTGCTTGTGCATCTCTGGGACTGGCGATGCTGCTGCTTGTGGCCGGCGCCGCGCAGGGCCATGCCGAGCAGCTGCGGGTGGCCACGCGCGTGCTGCCGCCGCTGGTGACCCAGCAGAAGGGCGATCTCGGCGGCTTCAGCATCGATTTGTGGAACCGCATCGCGGAGCGGCTGAAGATCGACACGGTCTATCAGACCGCGCCCGACGTCGGCGCGCTGCTGAACATGGTCGGCTCGGGACAGGCGGACGTCGGCATCTCGGCCATTTCCATCACGTCGGCGCGCGAGGCGAAGTTCGATTTCTCGCTGCCGATGCTGAATGCCGGGCTGCAGATCATGGTGCGCGGCAAGGGCCGGGAAGCTGAGCCCAACCCGCTGCGCGACCTGCTGGAGCTGCTGTTCTCCAAGGCGATCCTGGTGTGGCTCGGCATCGCCTTCGTGCTGATCCTGATCCCGGCGCACGTGGTGTGGCTGCTGGAGCGCAGGCACCAGGGCGGCATCCTTCCATCGGAGAAGTATTTTCCGGGCATCTTCCACGCCCTGTTCTGGGCCGCCGGCACGCTGGCGACGCAGAGCGAGCAGATGCCGCGGCAATGGCTGGCGCGCCTGATCGCCGTGCTGTGGATGTTCATCGGCGTGATCTTCGTGGCGTTCTATACCGCGCAACTCTCCGCCACGCTCACCGTGCAGCAGATCCAGACCGGCATCAGCGGTCCCGCCGACCTCACGGGCCGCAAGGTGGCCGCGACCCAGGGCAGCACGGCCGCCGCCATCGCCACGGAATTCAAGGCGAAGGTGACGGAGGTGCCGCGCATCGAGGATGCGTTCCAGGCGCTGGAGAACAAGCAGGTGGACGCGGTGGTGTTCGATGCCCCGGTGCTGCTGTACTACGCGGCCAACGGCGGCAAGGGACGCGTGCAGATCGTGGGCCCGCTGTTCCACAAGGAGGACTACGGCATCGTCTTCCGCCCCAACAGTCCGCTGCGCAAGCGCGTCAACGCCGCCCTGCTGGAGCTGCGCGAGGACGGCACCTACCAGCAGCTCTACGACAAGTGGTTCGCGACCAAGTGATCCGCGCAAGCTAGGATCGCGGTGGCAGGTCGCCGACGGGCGTCGCGGCGACGGAAGGGCGCGGCTGCCAGCGGTCGATCATGGCCTCGACGTTGGGCCACTGCCGGCCGCGAAACGCAAACACCCCGCGCTTCTCGCCGAACAGCAGCGGACACAGCAGGTTGATGTCCATGAGCGAGAACGTGCCCGGCCAGAAGCCCTCGGCCGACAGTTGCGGCTCGAGCCAGTCCAGGCAGGATGCGACGCGCACGAGCTGGCGCTCGAGATAGGGAACCTTGGACGGGTCCAGCCCGCTCAGCAGCCGCACGTTGACGATGGAATCGGCGATCGCCTCGATGGCGGCGAGGATCTGCATGTCGTCCCAGTGCCGCTCGCGCCGGGTGACGGAAGGGGCGAGCGGAATGCCCTCGGCCTGCGGCGCCGCCGGATAGCGGTCGAACAGGTACTGCAGGATCAGGTTGGAGCCGAACAGGCGCCGCTCGCCGTCGTAGAGCACCGGGATCTGCAGCGCGGGATTGTGCGGGCGGATGTTCTCGACGGGACGCACGGCATCGAGCACGTCGGATTCGAACGGCAGGCCCTTCTCCAGGAGCACGATGCGCACGCGGCGCGCGTAGGGCGAGCCATTCGAGTAGAGCAGCTTGCGCATGTTCTCACCACCGGGGCGACGCCGTAACGTTCGTTCCATCTGCCGCTGCCGTACGAGTGCGGCGCAGGCGCACGTGGCCGAGCCGGTCACGGCATACCATCGGCCAAGGCCGGCGATGTTAGCAGGGCCGGGGCGCGGCGTGAACGCGATCGCCGTGGCCGAAACACGACGCCGGCAGAAATCCGCGTGCGGATGATGTGTGGGCGGCGCAGCGATGGCCAGCGATGCTGCGCGAGCGGCCTAGCGCCCCTTGTAGTTCGGTTTGCGCTTTTCGTTGAAGGCGTTGATGCCTTCCTGGCGGTCCTCGGTGGTGACGGTGCGATAGTAGGCTTCCAGCTCGAAGGCGTAGCCGGAGAAACGGTCGAGCTCGGTCGCCTTCTCGATCGCCTTCTTGGCCTGGCGCACGGAGACCGGCGCGTTGGCGGCGATGCGCTGCGCGGCGGCGCGCACCTCGGCCATCAGCTCGCCGTCGGGGCACACCTTGTTGATCATGCCCCACTCGAGGCCCTGCGCCGCCGAGAACGGCGCGCCGCCCAGGATCACCTCCTTGGCGCGGCGCACGCCCACCGCGCGCGGCAGGTTCTGCGTGCCGGCGGCGCCGGGCAGGATGCCGAGCGTCACCTCGGTCAGCGCGAAGCGGGCCGATTGCGCGGCGTAGATGAAGTCGCAGCCGAGCGCCAGCTCCATGCCGCCGCCGTAGGCCGCGCCGTTGACCGCGGCGATGACGGGGATCGGGCAATCCATCAGCGCGCGCACCATCTGCTCGACGATGGCGTGCTGGCGGCGCCAGGTGGCGTCCGTCATGCCCTTGCGCTCCTTGAGGTCGGCGCCGGCGCAGAAGCCCGCGCCTTCGCCGGTGAGGATCAGGCAGGCGGCGGTGTCGGGGTCGACATAGAAGCCGGCGAAGCAGTCGCGCAGCTCGCCCATCATGGTGGTGTTCATGGCGTTGCGGAAATCGGGACGGTTCATGGTGATGACGCCTACGCGATCCTCGCCGATGGCAACCTTCAGGGTTTCGTAGGTCATGTCGTCTCCATCCCGGTGCTTGCGCTCTCACATGTATCATCATGCCCGGAGTGGCGCGGCAAGTGGGTCGGCGGGAGGAACTGCTCTGCCGGCCGTCGCGGAAATGGCGCGGCGTGCCTGGAGGGGCGCCTTCATGTGCGGGAATACGGGAGCCATAGAACGGCGCCTCGGCCGCGTTGCCCTGGGTCCCGGATCATCGCCTCCGGCGAAGTCCGGGATGACGGAACGGGGAGAGGGAATGGGGCGGCGCTGCGGAGAAAGGTGCGATTCACCTTGTCCCGAAAAATCGCCGGGCGCGGGGCGCGCAACAGCGCGGCCCGCTTATCCCCGCACCCTGGCCGTGGGCGCATGATGCGCGCGCTGCCGGCTTGCGACGGGACGTGTGATGCATCCGTCTCGCATGTGGCCGGCGGCCGGCGCCTGGAAGGAGAGCCCAACGGAGGGTTCAAGCTCCAGGAGGCCCGGACCGACCGCTTGCGGTGAAGCGCCAGCAATGGCGCCAACACCTCACCCGCAGGCCGCCGAACGGCTCAAGGCAGCCGGCCGATGCCCTCATGGCATAGGGGCCGGCACCAAAGCGCGGACCGGGACACAAATCGCCGAACGCGGGTGCCGGAAGGCAACCCTCAGGACCGTGAGGTCCGGAGCGCCCCAACAAGGGCGCTCGAGGAGGCCCGCGCGGGCCTCCTGGGGCGGAGCGATCCGCCCCGCGGTTGCCGCGTACGGCACCCGCGTACCCGTCGCACCTGCTCTGGACCGCCCCGGCCCAGAGGGGCGGATGGCGCGTGGG
>DASZQC010000112.1:0-2060 GCA_035549815.1 Dongiaceae bacterium | reverse complement strand
TTGCCTACAATGCCGGCCCGGGCTCGCTGCAGAAGTGGAAGAAGAACAGCAAGGCCGGCGACGACGCGCTGATGTTCCTGGAGACGCTGCCGGCCAAGGAAACGCGCCAGTTCGCCAAGCGCGTGCTGGCGGCCTACTGGATCTACCAGGAACGCTTGGGCCAGGAGACCCCGACTCTCAAGGCCCTGGCGACCGGCGGCTGGCCGCGCTATACGCCGCAGGACGAGACGGCGATGGCTTCCAACTAATTCGCTCCTTGATCTAGTTCCTCCTGGTAAGGCAGCCTCCGTCTCGATGAGAGACGGAGGCTGTTTTGCCACGCATCGACGAAAGCCGACCCTTCCTGGCGGTCAACATCGCCGTGCTTACGGTGTCGGATACACGCACCCTCGCCGACGACAAATCCGGCAATACGCTGGTGGAGATGATTGCGCGCGACGGCCACAGGATAGCCGACCGCGCCATCGTGAAGG
The DNA here is from genome assembly GCA_035549815.1 of Dongiaceae bacterium. Taxonomy (GTDB): domain Bacteria; phylum Pseudomonadota; class Alphaproteobacteria; order Dongiales; family Dongiaceae; genus Dongia_A. Next base: position 1,587 of record DASZQC010000112.1, on the reverse strand, counting down.
ACGACATCCCCGCCATCGTCGCCAAGCTGAAAAGCTGGATCGCCAACCCCGAGATCGACGTGGTGATTTCCACCGGCGGCACCGGCGTGACGGGCCGCGACGTGACGCCGGAAGCCTTCGAGCAGGTGTTCGAGAAAAAGATCGAGGGCTTCGGCGAATTGTTCCGCTGGATCTCGTTCCAGAAGGTCGGCACCTCGACCATCCAGAGCCGCGCCGTCGGCGGCGTCGCGCACGGCACCTATCTGTTCGCCCTGCCCGGCTCGCCCTCCGCCTGCCGCGACGGCTGGGACGAGATCCTGAAGCACCAGTTGGATAACCGGTTCAGGCCGTGCAACCTCACCGAACTGATGCCGCGGCTGGAGGAGCATCGGAAGTAAGGCACGCGCTTCATCAATAATTAGAACGTCATGCCAGGGCTTGGCCCTGGCATCCACGAATTTGATTGCCGCTACTCAGCGCTGCCCATAGAAACTCGTGGATGGTCGGGCCAAGCCCGACCATGACGATTGATCGCAATGCGCTAGCCTAACTGATCGACCTGCGGGCCCCAGGTATCCGACAGCGCGAAGCCCTTGAAGAACGGGTCTTCGGGATCCCAGCGCATCTCCTCGGTGCCGTAGATGGTCGCCTGGCCGGTCAGGCGCGGCAGGATGGCGGGCTTGTTGCCGACGCGAGTTTCGCCGATCAGCTCCACCAGGAACTCGCCACCGATGATCGAGCGCGAGCGGCGGCTGTCACCGACGTTCGCCAAACCTCGCGCATGCAGCACGGCGAGATTGGCGGAGCTGCCGGTGCCGCAGGGCGAGCGGTCGACGCGGCCGGGCTTCAAGGTGGTGCAGGTGCGGATGGCGCCGTCGGGCTCGATGCTCCGGAACATCACATAGGCGATCTCGTCGACCCCGGGCAGTTCGGGATGCTGCACGCGGATCTGCTGCGCCAGCAGCGCCTTCAGCTCGATGCCCGCTTCCGCCAATTCGCGCGCGTTCGCGGGCGCGATCTCCAGCCCGATCTGCGCCACGTCGACCAGCGCGTAATAGACGCCACCAAAGGCGATGTCGGCAACGATGCGGCCCCAGCGCGGGGTCTCGATCTGCCGATCCAGTTCCTCGACAAACGCCGGCACGTTGTCGAGGCTGACCGACAACACACGTCCGTCGCGGCACTTGCCCCGCGCAACGATCAAACCGGCGGGCGTGTCCAGGCGCACGACGGTTTCCGGCTCCACCATCTTCACGCGGCCGCTTTCCAAGAGCGCCGTCACGACGCACATGCAATTGCTGCCCGACATCGGATGCGCGCGGTCGGACTGCAGCACCATGAAGCCGACATCGGCATCCGGCCGCGTCGCGGGCAGCAGCAGGTTCATCGACATGGCGACGCCAGCGCGCGGCTCGAAGGTGACGAAGCGGCGCAACGAATCGTCGACCTGGTTGATGTGGTTCATCTTGTCCAGCATGGTCGCGCCCGGAATCTCCGGCGCGCCGCCGACCAGCACCTTGCCGATCTCGCCCTGGCAATGGACCTGGATGACCTGCAGCGAACGCGCGAACTTCATCGGCTCAGCCCAGCACCGGCTCCAGCGCCTTC
>DASZQC010000111.1:0-6579 GCA_035549815.1 Dongiaceae bacterium | reverse complement strand
CTCGGCATCGACATCTCGTTCAATCTCGGCGTCGACGATCACCCGCCGACGGCCGATCGCGGCTATTGGTGGCCGTTGAGCGGCCGGTACAGCTCCACCGGCACCAGCAACGCCGGGCCGGAAGTGCTGCCGGGCATCGTGGAGCGCCTGCGCCAGATGGGCTATGACCAAGGGGCGCTGGACAAGATCTGCGGCCTCAACTTCGCGCGTGTCGCGAAGGAGACGTGGCGCTAGTCAATTCGCCGAGGCCGGTCACAAATTCGGTCGTCATGGTCGGGCTTGGCCCGACCATCCACGAGTTTCATTGGACTAGGTTGCGTCTTCGCAAGAAAACTCGTGGATCCTCGTGCCAAGCACGAGGATGACGGCTGAGTTGTTTGAAGGGCTGAGCTGCTTCTACCCCGCCACCAGCTCCAAAATTGCGCCGTTCGCTTCCGCCGCCGGGACCAGGCAGCCGCGCTTCGTTTCGCGAAGCTTGACGCCCTGCGCCGACAGGTGCGCGAGGCAGCGATCCTTGTCCGCCACCAGGATCTTCATCGCGGCGACGAAGGGCGCTTCTGGCAACGGCGCCGGCAGGCAATCGGGATAGAGCTCGGTCAGTCCTTCGATCGTGACGAAGCGCAGCGCGCCGTCGCCGCAGGTGACGGAGGTCATCTGGTCGGCGGCCTTGATCCGCTCCGGCCCGAAGATCGGCAGGAAAGCCATGGCGGCATCGACCGGCCGGGTCGAGGCGATGGTCACCGAGATCAGGCGCTGCGCGCCATTCTCATGGCGCAGCCAGTCGGGCCGGCGGATCAGCTCCGGCGTCAGATGGTGCGTGATGAAGCAGCTCAAATCCGGCGTCGCTTCCGGCGGCAGGAAGACCAGCCGGAAATCCGGCGTGACCGTGCCGGTCGGCAGCTCCAGGTCGCGCTTCAACTGCTTGGGCGCGTCCGGCTTCAGGCCGGCCGCCTGCAGCGCATCATGACAGGCATTGGCGTCGGCCGTGGCGAAGGCGAGGCCGAGCAGCCCCTCGCGTGTCTCCAGCAGCTTGTCGAGGTTGTTGGTGAATTGCTTGGGATCGACGATGCCGAGCAGCTCGACATAGCCGTCCTCGAACATCACGCAGTAATTGCCGGTGCCCCAGCCGATATGGCGGCCACGCGGCGTGATCGTGAAGCCGAGGCGCATCCAGCCGCGCCGGGCGGCTTCCAGATCGCGGACGCCGACCAACGTATGGTCGATGCCGGTGATGCCGCAGGCGTCCAACGCCATGGATGCTTTTCCCGCCAGAAATGAAAACCGCCGCCGAATGTAACCAACTCGGCGGCGGTCGTCACATCTGTATTGCGGGACGCTTAGTGGATCGGCGCCCACACTTTGCGCTTCACCGCATAGGCGATGAGGGTGAAGATGACCAGGAACAGGATGGCCTTGATGCCGGTCCGGTGCCGCTCCTCCAGCCGGGTCTCGGAAGCCCAGCTCAGGAACGCGGCGATGTCCTGCGCCTGCTGGTCCAGGGGCGCCTCGGCGCTGTCGACCAGCGGCGGGGGCATGGCGATCTGGTGGCCCAGGAAAGCGGTATTGTAGTGCATGCCTTCGCCCAGGGTGACGCCGGCGGGCGGCGTCTCCTCATAGCCGGTCATCAGGCTGTGGATGTAATCGGCGCCATCATAGGCCGTGAAGCCGACGCCGGCGCGCGACTTGGCGATCAGCGACAGGTCCGGCGGCAGGGCTCCGTTGTTGGCGGCGCGCGCCGCCTGCTCGTTGGCGAAGGGTGCCTTGAAGCGGTCGGACGGACGGCCCGGGCGCTCGAACATCTCGCCGGTATCGTCCGGGCCGTCGGTGACCTGCACCGCGGCGGCGATCTCCTTCACCTCGTCCTCGGTGAAGCCGATGTCCTGCAGGTCGCGATAGGCCAGCAGGTCCAGCGAATGGCAGCCGGAGCAGACATTGCTGTAGATGCCGAAGCCGCGCTTCAACTGCTCCCGGTCGTGGGCGCCGAAGAAGCCGTTGAAGCTCCAGCTCTGCCGGTGGACTTCAACGTGGTGGACCGGCTCGGCGATGATGACCAGCACCGCGACGAGGCCGGAGAGCAGGGTCAGCAGACCCAGGATGATGCGACCCGGGGTCATTATGCCTTCTCCATCGTCTTGGCGGCCGCTTGCGCAGGCTTATGCCCGCCCCCCAGCACCGGCTTGCTGATCGAGAGCGGCACCTGCTTCGGCGTCTCGAAGATCGACAGCAGCGGCAGGATGATCAGGAAGTAGGCGAAGTAGTAGATCGTCGCCAACTGGCCCAGCCGCAGGATCTTGATGCCGAAGGCGCCGCTCGCCGAATTGACACCCCACATGTCGCCGACCGCGTTCAGCGCGGCCTCGTGGCTGAGGCCGTTGAGCGCGGCATAGCGCGCAGTGAACGTATCGGAATCCACGATCTCGCCGGTGAAGGGCGTGAAGTAGGCTTCCGGCGCGTACTTGCCGCAGAACATCAGCACGATGCAGTCGAAGAACAGGATCCAGAAGAACCACTTGAAGGCCGGCCTGTAGGTGCCGGAGCGGACCGGCGAGCGGTCGAGCCACGGCAGCACGAACAGGATCAGGATCGAGGCGCCCATCGCCACGACGCCCAGCAGCTTGTCCGGAATCGAGCGCAGGATCGCGTAGAACGGCAGGAAGTACCATTCCGGCACGATGTGCTGCGGCGTCGAAAGCGGGTTGGCCGGAATGTAGTTGTCCGGATGGCCCAGCGCGTTCGGCGCCCAGAACACCCAGAAGGCGAAGAAGATCATGAACACGCCGAGGCCGAACATGTCCTTCACCGTGTAGTACGGATGGAAGGGAATGGTGTCCTGCGGGCCCTTGGTGTCGATGCCCAGCGGGTTGTTCGAGCCGAAGCGGTGCAGCGCCGCGATGTGCAGCACCACCACGCCCAGGATCACGAAGGGCAGCAGGAAGTGCAGCACGAACAGGCGGTTCAGCGTCGGGTTGTCCACCGAGAACCCACCCCACAGCAGGGTCACGATGTAGTCGCCGACCCAGGGAATGGCGGAGAACAGGTTGGTGATGACGGTGGCGCCCCAGAAGGACATCTGGCCCCACGGCAGCACGTAACCCATGAAGGCGGTCGCCATCATCAGCAGGAAGATCACCACGCCCAACTGCCACAGGAATTCGCGCGGCGCCTTGTAGGATCCGAAATAGAGGCCGCGGAAGATGTGGATATACACGACGATGAAGAACATCGACGCGCCGTTCATGTGGATGTAGCGCAGCAGCCAGCCGTAATTCACGTCGCGCATGATGCGCTCGACCGAGTTGAAGGCATGGTCGACATGCGGCGTGTACTGCATCGCCAGGATCAGGCCGGTGGCGATCATCACCGCCAGCATGAAGCCGGCGAGCGAGCCGAAATTCCACCAGTAGCTCAGGTTCTTCGGCGTCGGATACTCGTACGCCTCGTGATGCAGGTAGGTGAAGATCGGCAGGCGGTGGTCGATCCAGCGGATGACCGGGTTCTTGAAGACGGTTGCCATGATGCTTTCCCCCGCCTCAGCCGATCTTCACGAGCGTGTCGGATTCGAACGTATAGGTCGGCACCGCCAGGTTGAGCGGCGCGGGGCCGCGGCGGATGCGCCCGGACGTGTCGTATTCCGAACCGTGGCACGGGCAGAACCAGCCGCCGTACTGGCCGCGCGGCTCCGACGGCTTCTGGCCCTGCGGCACGCAGCCCAGGTGGGTGCACACCCCGACCAGGATCAGCCATTCCGGCTTCTGCACGCGCGCCGAATCCGGCTGCGGGTCGCGCAGGGTGGCGACATCGACATCCTCGGCTTCCTTGATCTCTTCCGGCGTGCGGCGGCGGACGAAGACCGGCTTGCCGCGCCACTTCACCGTGATCGCCTGGCCCACCTCGATCGCGGACAGGTCGACCTCAATGGAGGACAGCGCCAGAACGTCGGCCGACGGGTTCAAACTGTCGATCAGCGGCCAGGCGACCGCCGCCGCGCCGAACCCGGCCAGCGAGGCACTCATCAGGTTGAGGAAATCGCGACGGGTGCCGGAGCCGGACCCGCTGTGCGTTGCTTGCGCCATTCGCTTACATCCCTTACTCGGCAGCCGCCCCACGCCCGCGAAGCCCACAGGCCCCCGAGATTTTGTCTCGCTTGGCCTGATTTATCACGGAGTTTCGACCGCCCATTCCCTTTGGGGTCGCCGCCTTATATCACGCGCCTTAACACCTGCGCCCCGGATCGCATGCCGCATTCTTGCGACAAGTCGCCGCATTATCCGGGGCCGCCGGTCAAAACGGTTCCAACTGGCTTCGCCCAGGCAGTCGGTATAATGGAAAAAGCCTTGTTTTGCAAAGTGATCCCCTGCCCTATCTTGGCCCCGGGAAAGGCCCGATAAAGACCCGTCATGCGCCTCGCCCTCTACCAGCCGGACATCCCCCAGAACACCGGCGCCGTGCTCCGGCTGGCGGCCTGTTTCGGCCTTGCCGTGGACATCATCGAGCCCTGCGGTTTTGCCTTTGACGACAAGCGCCTGCGCCGGGTGGGCATGGATTACCTGGAGCATGCGGAGCTGCGCCGGCATAGCTCCTGGGCCGCCTATCTGGACTGGCGCCGGGCGGCGGCGGGCGATGCAGGCCGGCTCATCCTGCTGACCACCAAGGCGGTCGTGCCTTATACGGAGGCGCAATATGGCCCGGCCGATTCGCTGCTGGTCGGCCAGGAGAGCGCCGGCGTGCCGGAGATGGTCCGGGATGCCGCCGATCTGGCGGTGCGGATTCCAATGCGCCCCGGATTGAGATCGCTTAACGTCGCCATGGCCGCGGCCATCGTCGCGGGCGAAGCAATACGGCAAACGGGATTCACCGGCACATGAGCTATCCAGCCGACCACAAGGACCAGGCGCGCATCTGGTTCGAGTCCCTGCGCGACCGGATCTGCGCCGCCTTCGAGCAGCTGGAAGACGAGCTCAAGGGCACGCGGCACCGCGACCTGCCGGCAGGCCGATTCGCGCGCACCTGCTGGAAACGCCCCGACGCCGTGACCCAGGATGGCGGCGGCGGCACCATGGCGGTGATGCAGGGCCGCGTGTTCGAGAAGGTCGGCGTCAACGTCTCCACCGTGCACGGCGCCTTTTCCGAGGAGTTCCGCAAGCAGATCCCCGGTGCCGCCGGCGACGGACAATTCTGGGCCAGCGGCATCTCGCTGGTCGCGCACATGCGCTCGCCCTTGGTGCCGGCGGTGCATATGAACACGCGCCACATCGTCACCAGCCAAAGCTGGTTCGGTGGCGGCGCCGATTTGACGCCGATGTACATGGACCGCCATGCGCAGGATGGCGCCGATTTCCACGCCGCGCTGAAAGGCGCCTGCGACCGCTTCGATGGCGAGTACTATCCGCGCTACAAGAAATGGTGCGACGAGTATTTCTACCTGCCGCACCGGCAGGAGCCGCGCGGGCTGGGCGGCATCTTCTACGACAATCTGAACAGCGGCGACTGGGACAAGGATTTCGGCTTCACCAAGGCGGTCGGCGAGGCGTTCCTGGCCATCTATCCCGAGATCGCGCGCCGCCACATGGAGAAGGACTGGACCGACGCCGACCGCCAGCACCAGCGCGTGCGCCGCGGCCGCTATGTCGAGTTCAACCTGCTCTATGACCGCGGCACCTTGTTCGGCCTGAAGACCGGCGGCAACACCGACGCGATCCTGATGTCGCTGCCGCCGGACGTGGCGTGGCCGTGAGAAGGACGCACCACTGCTGCACCCACACCGTCATGGTCGGACTTGGTCCGACCATGACGAACGAGTAGGCGGAAACGTCGCGCATGACCTTTTCAACCGACCTCGAACGCTCCTGGATCGCCAACGCCGCCAACTGGACGCGGGCGGTGCGCGAGGGGCTGATCCCGAGCCGCAAGGCCGGCACCGACGCAGCCATCGTCGCGGCGATCGTCGCGCGGCGGCCGAAGCGGCTACTCGATGTCGGTTGCGGTGAGGGCTGGCTGGTGCGTGCGGTGACGACACAGACCAGGTGCAGTGCGGTCGGCGTCGATGGCTCGGCCGATCTGGTCCGCGATGCTGCACAAGCCGACCCGGCTAACCGCTATGCAGTGTTGCCCTACGCCGATCTCGTTGCCGGCCGCCACGATCTCGGCGGCGGGTTCGATGTTGTCGCCTTCAACTACGCCCTGTTCGAGGAAGACATTACGCCGCTGCTAAAGGCGGCGCGCTCCCTGCTCGCGCAGGGCGGCGCCATTGTCATCCAGACCCTGCACCCCAATGCCTTTGCCGGGGCCGAAGAAGGCTGGAGGACGGAAGATTTCTCCGCCTTCCAGAACCAGAACTGGACGCCGATGCCCTGGTACCTGCGGAGCCTCGCCTCATGGCGAGAAGCGATCGCGCGCGCCGGACTGGCGATCGTCGAGACGCGCGAACCGAAGGCGGCGCCGGACGGGCCGCCTTTGTCGCTGCTGCTGGTCTGCGAAGGCGGAGCGCCATGAGCGTTGAGAAAATTTTCGGGCCCGATCCCTATCAGCGCCGGCTGGAGACGCGCGTTGCCGATGTCAACGGCAACGAAGTGACCCTGG
>DASZQC010000110.1:0-9858 GCA_035549815.1 Dongiaceae bacterium | reverse complement strand
TCCCAGCAAGTCGGCGACCTGTATGTACGAGTCTGCCTTGAAACCCTGCTCGCCGAGCCGGATCGCCTGCCGGCCGGCAGCGATGTCCGGCTCGGCCTGTTTCGCTTGTTCCATCAGGCCTGGAATAGAACCGGCGCCGCGGTCGAGGGTTCCGCGGCGGCGGAGGCCGCCGGCGGAAACCTGGTCGATCTCTCGGTCGAGGCCCGCCTGCAGGCGCTCCCGACGCGGGAGCGTCAGGCCATGCTGTTGACCGCGCTCGAGGGCTTTTCGACGGCCGAGGCCGCACAGATTCTCGGCCTGCCGGAAGCCGCCACCAAGCAACTGCTCGCCGCCGCCTGGACGGCGGTCAACCAGCAGGTGGCCACCACGATCCTGGTGATCGAGGACGAGCCGGTGATCGCGCTGGACATCGCCGCACTGGTCGGGGACCTCGGCCACAAAGTTGTCGGCATCGCCACCAGCCAGAAAGAGGCCATCGGCATGGCGCACGAGTTCCAGCCCGGCCTGATCCTGGCGGACATCGATCTGGGCGCGGGCGGGTCCGGCCTGGTCGCCGTCACCGAAATCCTGCAGAGCGCCACGGTGCCGGTCATCTTCGTCACCGCCTATCCGGAGCGGCTGCTGACCGGCGAGCGGCCGGAGCCCACTTACCTGGTCACCAAACCGTTCGAATCAGATACGTTGAAAGTGACGATTTCGCAGGCGCTGTCTTTCTCCCGCACGGACGAGCGCAAGCAGGTGGCCGTCTAGCGTCCGCGCCGGCCGGGATAGTGCGTTGCGAAGCGTCCGGACGCGGGGTCCGGACCGTCCCGGCCTAGCGCTCGCGACGAGAGGGCAATTCGCTGCAGAGTGCCATGCACGAAGCTGAGGCCAATCCGATGCCGCACCCGTGCCCGGTCTGTCGCTTCATGCTCGCGGCCCCGCATCAACAGCGCGGGTGGCCGACTGCATGATCGCGAGGTTCCTGAAACCGCTGCGACACCGGCTGATCCTGCTGTTTGCCATCGTTCTGGTGGTGCCTAGCATCTTCGGCGTTCTTTCCGCCATCGACCGCTATCGAAGCCAGGAAGCGGCGGCGCTCCAATCGGTCGCCCGCTATACGACCCTGGCCTCGAACTACGAGGTAAACCTGCTGTGGGAGTCGCAGCGCATCGCCGAGAGCCTGGGGCGCGATGCGGTCGTGCGTGCGGTGTTGGCCGGAACCGCCGACGGCACGATGCGTGCGGCGTGCAATGATGTCCTCCTGCAAACGGCGCAGCCCTACACCGCCTATGGCACCGCCACGATTTTCGGCCTCGACGGCAACCCGTTGTGCGTGTGGGACATCACCAAGAGCATCCGCAACGTCCGCGACCGGGCGTGGTTTCAGGAGGTCGCGGCGACCGGTATGGCGACGGTCAGCGGCCGGCTGATGTCGGGCGCGCTGAACGAGCCGATCATCGCTTTCGGCGCGCCGCTGAAGGATGCCGATGGCACGGTGGCGGCGGTGGTCGGGCTTGGCATCCGCCTGACCTGGCTGGCGTCCATCGGTCAGGAATCGGGCCTGCCGCCGGAAAGCGCGGTCTATCTGCTGGATCGGGACGGCGAGACTCTGGTCGCCACGCCGCGCCGCAGCGACGAGGATGTCACCGCCCTGCCCGCCGATGTCGACCTGCCCGCGATGCTGCACAGTGGCGAGCGGACGTTCCAGGCGGTCGGCAAGGACGGCGTGCCCCGGGCCTATGGCATCTATTCCATCGGCCAGGGCCAGCTCTTCACCCTGCTGGGCCTGCCGCGCGAGACCCTGATCGGCCCGCTGTGGCGCGACCTGTGGATCCAGATCGCCGTGCTGTGCGTGGTGTCCATCGCCGGCATGGTAGCGGCCCTGATCGGCGCCCGCCCGCTGGTGACGCGCTGGACGGACAAATTGACCGCCGCCGCGCGCTCGATGGATTTCGCCCATCTCACGGCTGACGCGGAATTGCGCGGGGCCCCCAGCGAGCTCAGCGAGCTGGGCGAGACCCTGAACCGCATGGCGGCGCGCATCCAGGCCCGCGAATCCGAACTGCAGGTCTCGCTCAATCAGAAGCAACTCATGCTGCGCGAGATCCATCATCGCGTGAAGAATAACCTGCAGACGGTCACCAGCCTGCTCAATCTCTATGCCCGCCTGCCGCGCGGCGACGAATTCAAGCAGGCTTTCGCCGACGTGCAGCTTCGTGTCAACACGCTGGCCCTCGTACATCGCCATCTGTACGAGAGCCAGGATCTGCAGGACATCGACTTCGCGCCTTTCATGGCGAACCTGTGCGCCCTGTTGCAGGACGGCTCCGGCATCTCGCCGCGCCGGGTGCGCCTGATCTCCAGGATTCCCAGTGTGCGCATGAACGGCGATCGCGCGGTGCCGCTGGCCCTGCTGACCACCGAACTCGTCACCAATTCCTTCAAGCACGCCTTCCCCGACGGGCGCAGCGGCACCATCAGTGTGGAGCTGACCGTCGACGACAACAACGCGGCCTTGACCGTCACCGATGACGGCGCTGGCCCTCCGCCCGAGGAGCCCGCCACGCAGGTGAGATCGCCGGCCTCCATGGGCCGCGCCCTGATCGATGCGTTTACGAAGCAGCTTGGCGGCAGCCTGTCCATGTCGGGCCCGCCGGGCATGACAACGAAGCTGTCCTTCCATCTGCACACCACGCGCCCGCCCGGCCAGGGCGCCCAAACGGCGGCGGCGCAATAGTCCCCGCGAGGGCGGCTAGCAGAACGCCTCGGCCAGGGCGGCAGACAATCGGATGGCGCGCAGGATCTCCTTGGGCCGGGCCGGCTTTGGGATATAACCGATGGCACCCGCTGAGTCCGCCTTGCTGCGAAGTTCGCGTTCGGCGCTGATGACGATCGAGCGCACGAGATGGCGGGCCTTCAGCGCACGCACGACCTGCACGCCGGTCCCGCCGTCCTTCAATCCGATATCGACGATCGCCAGTTCCGGCGGAGCGCTCGCCGCCACCGCCATGGCCTCGGAGAAACTCTCGGCGACGCCCACGACGCTGTGGCCGCCATCTTCGAGCGATGCGGCAATATCCGCCGCAGTCAGTGGATCATCTTCGACAATCAGCACACGCACAATCAGCTCACTTTAAATATGGTGCGGCCTATATTCGCGTCGGCCGCCGCTATTTCTTCGGGTTCGACAGAACCGCCGCTTCGAGCTCGTCCAATTCGCGGCGCGGCTCTTTCAGCACCTTCAGCACTTTGTCCCGCTCACTGTCGGACAGAGCCGAACCGCGCGGCGAACTGGGCAGGGTCGTGCGGCGCACGGTATCCAGCAGCCGGCCGACCGCTCCTGGAATGTCCAGCGCTTCCGTCAGCACGTCGCCGTAGCGCTGCGGCGGCTCGGTGGTACTGGCGGCAAGCTGGCGCGTATAAGCCTCCAGAAACGGCGCCCGGCCGGTCTGGGCGTAGCAGGCCGCGTCCAGTTTCACCGCCGTCTCCAGGCTCGGCCTGCCGGCACGATCCGGGTCGGTATAGTCGCGGATCGTCTTGGGCGACAGGCCGGTCGCCTGCCCCGCCCTTGCGGCGGTCAGAATACGCACAACCTCAAAGGCCGCGTCTTCGAAACTCCCGGCGTTGCGCAGCTTTGTCATTACGACCTCCTTACTCGGCAAATCGAGCGGAGGCGACCGTTCGGCCGCCGCCCCGCTCCACGCTCATATGAACCTTGGCGGTTGACGCCGCGGCGCATCGCCAGGGGATCAAGAGAGCGCATGATCAATGGCGGCCCTCAATGGAACAGAAAATAGATCAGGATCAGAACCGGAATCGGCACGCCCAGCAGCCAAAGCAATGCATATCTCACTTGCATATCCTCCATCGTGATCGAAGGCCGGATGCGCCCCATGTCGCGGGCCGTCCGGGGACGCCGGGCCAGCCGATGCTCGTCCGACGTTGTCGGAAAAACGCCGATTTTTGCGATTGGTTCCCGGCGACGCCCCGCCGGGCAGCCGTCACGAGGCGGCGCGGGTCTTTTGCGGCGGGGGGTTTTGGGGCACGTCGATGCCGCCGGCCTTGGCCGGGCCGGTCTTTTCCGGGTCCGCCTCGGCCCCCATCTCGGCTACCAGCTTGTGGATGCGCCGCACCAGCTCCGCCGTATTGCCGGGCTCGGTGGTCTCGGCTTGCCGCGGCATGTTCTCTTCCGCCGCGACCAGCAGCAATTGCAGGTCGTAGTCCCATTGCTGCAGCAGTTTGAGCTTCTGATCGCGTGTCAGATCGGCGTGATGGCAGATATCTTCCGGCGAGGCGAACGCCTTCGATACGTCAAGCATGGCCTTCTCGAACTCTTGCTTGTCCATCGTACCCTCCATTCGGGCGCGAATCATGGAAACGGAGTCACGCGCCGCATCTTAAACAACGCCGGCTCATTTGCTTTGTTCCGCGCAACAGCCGTGCAACTCGCATCGATATTACGCGTTCCCTCTTTGTTAAGGTTTCTCTCGCGCACAAGGAGATGGAAATGAAGATGTCACTGAAGGTCGGCACCGCGGTCGCGCTGTTGTTGGCTGCGGCGCCAATGGCGGCCTTCGCCGAAGGCACCACGACCACCGATGCAACCACCAATACGACCGCGACGACCACCGCAGAGGTCGATGCGGGCAAGCTGATCGGCCAGGATGTGGTCGATGCGAATGGCGATACGGTCGGCGAGATCGACGCCGTCATGGTCGACAGCAAAGGCGCGGTACAGGGCGTCGTGCTCGATGTCAGCTCCTGGCTGCAATCGGAGAAGCTGATTTCCGTGCCGTGGACGGATCTGCAGATCTCCGGCGACAACAAGGTCGTGGCGACAGGCCTGACCAAGGACAGCGCCAAGCAAGCGGCAGCTTACGCCTATGCCGATCCGGCCAACAAGGGCAAGGTCTTCACCGACGGCACCGTGACCGGTGCCGGGACGGGGACCGAGACCGGCATGGCCCTCGGCACGCCGGTCATGAACGGCGATGGCTCGATCAATGCCAGCCAGTTGATGGGCATGAAGGTCGAAAACACGAACGGCGACAATGTCGGCGAAATCGGCGAAGTGATTCTCGATGACGGCGGCAAGGTCCAAGGCGTGGTCGTCGACGTCGGCGGCTTTCTTGGCGTCGGGGAGCGTCCTGTTCTGCTGAACTGGAAGGACGTCAAGCTGGCCGGCAGCGGCAACGACGTGACGGCGAATGTGAACGCCACCGTCGAAAGCCTGAAGGCGATGCCGCAATACGAGCGGGCCGGCGAATAGGCAGACTCGGCGATCTCTCGATCGCCAGGCGTATGGGACGGGCGAAAGCCCGTCCCTTTTTTCATCAACTTTTGATGAAGGCGAGCAGGTCGGCGTTGAACTCGTCCGCCTGCAATTCGGCGAGGCCGTGCGCCGCGCCCTTGTAGATCTTCAGCGTGGCCTTTGGCGCGATCTTCGAGGACATCATCGCCGAGGCGCCGATCGGCACGATCTGGTCGTCATCGCCATGCGCGATCAGGGTCGGCACGTCGATCTTCTTCAGATCCTCGGTGAAATCGGTCTCGGAGAACTGCTTGATGCAATCGTAGATCGGCTTGATGCCGCCCATCATGCCCTGGCGCCAGAAATTCTCGCGGATGCCCTCGGAGATCTTCGCCCCGGGCCGGTTGAAGCCATAGAACGGCAAGGTGAGATCCTTGAAGAACTGCGAGCGGTCCTTCAACGTTCCGGCGCGGATGCCGTCGAACACGTCGAGCGGCAGGCCGCCGGGGTTGCGGTCGGTCTTTAGCATCAGCGGCGGCACGGCCCCGAGCAGCACCACCTTACCGACCCGCTTGGTCCCGTGGCGCCCGATGCAGCGCGTCACCTCGCCGCCGCCCGTCGAATGGCCGACCATCACCGCGTCTTTCAGGTCGAGATGCGCCATCAGCTCGGCAAGATCGTCGCCGTACGTGTCCATGTGATTGCCGTGCCAGGTCTGGTCGGACCGTCCGTGGCCGCGCCGGTCGTGGGCGATGACGCGATAGCCGCGCTCGCCCAGGAACAGCATCTGCGCGTCCCAGGCATCGGCGGTGAGCGGCCATCCATGCGAGAACACCACCGGCCGGCCGGAACCCCAGTCCCGGTAGAAAATCTTCGTGCCGTCCTTGGTGGCGAACATGGGCATCGCGGGCGTCCTTTTCGATTGGGGGGTGGGCAGGCAGGATGCCCAAAATACCCAAACGCCCGGTGATTTCGACCCCGATCTTGGTATGGGTTTACGGAAGCTTTTGCGTCAACGCCGTGACGCCGGCGCAATCTCGCGCGGCAGGTCCATCAGCGGGACCGGGCCCGCGAACTGGGCCACGGCCACGTCGAGCAATTTGGCGTCGAAGCCATCGCCGCTGGCGCGCAATTGCCCAGGCAGCTCCCACCATGGCAGGGCGGGACGCGCGTGATGCACGCGATGCAGGTTCATATTCAGGAGCAGCAGCCGGAGCGGCGCCGGCAGCCACAGGTTGCGCGCATAATCCGGCCGGTCGATCGGCGTCGCGAAATGATAGACGTTGTCGACGACCGAGATCAGCAGGCCGCGCGCCAGGATGAAGCCGGCCAGCATCGGCCAATAAGGTCCGAAGAGATAGGCCGACGTGCCGATCAGGGCCATGGCCAGCAAGGCATCCGTGCGAATGATTGCGAGGCGCCGCGGATCGAGGAACAGCCGCGTGGCGCTTTGATGGATCGCGCGCACGTCCGGATCATCGGCGCTGTAGACGCGATCGACGATGCGGCGGATGAGCGGCCGTGGCAGCAGGCAGGCGATCGGCACCAGGAGCTCGACCAGGTACAGGCCGCCCAGGAGATTGCCGAGGAAGCCGAGCCGCGCCATCAGGCGCGAGCCGCGCGCCGGATCATAGACGTCCGGCCGGTCGGTCGGGTTGCGGTTGTATTGGTGGTGCATCAGGTGGCCGAAGCGCAGCACGGCAAAGGACGAGCCGAGCAGGATCGCCATGACGCGGCCGGCCAGGATGTTGCCCCGGCGGTCCGCGCGGAAGCCGCCATGGATCGCCTCATGATGCAGCGCCCAGAAGCCGTTGCTGAGCAAGGCCACCGGTGCCAGCAGAAATCCCCAGCGCGCGTCCAGCGTCAATAGCAGCCATGGCAGCAGGATCATGGCGCCCAGCGTAAGCATCGCCATGTTCAGCAGCAGGGCAACGTTCACCCATTGATATCCAGATGTCGCAGACCCGCGCGCCAAGATCAGCCCTCACCACCATTCCCCCACCGCTGCGGCGCCGTCGCTTCGGCACGCGCATCCCAGTTGCGGTGATTCGCCGGTCAGTTGACCAGATTGAGGCCGATTTCGGAACCCTCTTTGGTGCCCCTGCTAAAGGGCCCGCGGCAAGGCGATGCCCAGCTTTGTCGACAATCCGTCCAGGCTTTGGCCGATCCGGGCATTGACCGGCACCCCATCCTTCAGCGCCCGGCGCTTCTTGGCGAGACCCGCTTGGCCGGGCAGGCGCACCGGCGCATCCGCCGACACCGGCCTGGCGGCGCGGCAGGCCTCAGCGATAAAGTCGGCCTGGCGCAGGAATGGATCGAGGCCGCCGAACGAGGCCGGATCGAACACCAGCACCAGCACGGCGGCGCCCCAGTCGGTCGGCTTGTCGACGCGGCCATAGCCGGACAGGCCCTGGGTCAACATCTCGACCAGCAGGCCGAAGCCGAATCCCTTGTGGCCGTGATCGACGCCGCCGACCGGCAGCAGCGCGCCGCCTTTGTCGATCATCTGCGGGTCGTCGGTCGGCCGACCTTGCGCATCGATCAGCCACCGGCCCGGCATCCGTCCGCCCTCGCGCTTGGTGCGGCTGGTCAGGGCCATGGTGGTGATCGAGGTGCTGATGTCGATCAACACCGGATCGGGCGAGCCCGGAATGCCGACGGCGATGGGATCTGGCATCAGGACCGGCGTCACCGCGCCCGCCGGCGCCACTTTCGATTCGCCCGGATCGGAGGAAAAGACCAGGACAACCTGCCCGTCGCGCGCCGGCTTTTCCAGGAATGCGGCCAGGCAGGCGATGTGATGCGAGCGGCGCAGCGCCACGGCACCCAAGCCAAACTGTTTCGCGCGCCGGCTCGCTTCCGCGATGGCGAGGTCGGTGGTCCAGATTCCCGGCAGGCGCCGCGCATCCCAGGTCGCCACGGCACCCTTGTCCGCCAGGATTGCCGGGCGCCCTTGCACCTCCATGCGCTTCTCTTCGATCTCCTCCACATAATCAGCCAGCAACGCCAGGCCGTGGGTCGCGTGGCCCAGCAGGTCCGCCTCCACCAGGCCGCGCGCGACGCTGTCGGCGGGCTCTTGCGGCAGGCCGTGCTTGATCAGGCAATCGCGCGCGAAGTCGGTGATGGCGGCGGCGTCGAAGCGGCGTTCGGTCATGTGTCCTGTCTCGTGGTCAGTCGTTGCGCCGGATGGAGATGTGCCAGGGGATCAGCAGCCGCTCGGCCAAGGTCACGATGCCGAACAAAGTCAGGCCGAGCCCGGTCAGCAGGAAGATGCCGGCGAAAGCAAGATCGGGGCGCATATTGCCGGTGGTGATCTGGATATAGAAGCCGAGGCCCTGGTCGCTGCCGATGAACTCGGCGATGGTGGCGCCGACGGTCGCGTTCAGCGCCGCGTATTTGAAGCCGACGAAGCATTGCGGCAGGGCCGCCGGCAGGCGCACCTTCCAGAACACTTTCAGTTGGCCCGCCCCCGTCGAGCGGCAGAAGCGGGTCAATTCCTCCGGCAGTGAGCCAAAAGCCAGGATCGCGTTCAGCACAATCGGGAAGAAGCAGACCAGGAACACGATGATGATCTTGGGCAGCAGGCCAAAGCCAAGCCAGGAGATGAACAAGGGCGCGAAGGCGATCTTCGGCACCATCTCCACGCTGACGAAGAACGGATAGATCGTCCGCCGCAGCACGGAGGAGAAAGCGATGGCGAGGCCGAGCGGCACGGCCGCGACGATGGCGATGACATAACCGATCAGGGTCTCCAGCGCGGTGATGCCGGTATAGGCGATCAGCCGGTCGAGATCGGCCCAGGCATTGGTCACGATCTCGCTGGGCCGGTTCAGGATATAGGCCGGCACGTTGAAAATGCCGATCGACAATTCCCAGAACAGGAAGAAGCAGGCAAAGAACAGAATCGCCATCCAGGATTTGGCGATCCATCGCACGATCCCGGTCGCGGCGCCGCCACCCCTAGAGGATTCCATAGCCATGGAATACCTCCTGGATCTGGTGGACATAGCCGACGAACTCCGCGCTGCGCTTCACCGCGTGATCGCGCGGCCACGGCAGGTCGATGTCGATGATGCGGTCGATGCGTCCCGGGCGCGGGGTGATGACGCAGACCCGGCTGGAAAGCTGCACCGCTTCCTCGATGCTATGGGTGACGAAAACCACCGTCGGCTTGCTTTGCATCCACAACGCTTGCAAATCGCCGCGGATCGCCTCGCGCGTCATCGCGTCGAGCTTGCCCAGCGGTTCATCCAGCAGGACGGTGCGCGGCTCATGCACCATGGCCTGGCAAAAGGCCGCGCGCTGCTGCATGCCGCCGGACAGTTCGTGCGGATAGCGATGCTCGAACCCCTCCAGCCGCACCGATTTCACCAGGTCGCGGATGCGGCCCTCGTGCCGCTGCGGATCGAGGCCGCGCAATTCCAGTTGCAGCGCGATGTTGCCCCAGACGTCACGCCAGGTGACCAGCGTATTGTCCTGGAACATGATGCCGATATCGGTGCGCGGGCCGGTCACCTGCTCCCCGTTGACCAGAATGCCGCCCCCGCTTGGCGGCAGCAGGCCCGCGATCATCAGCATCAAGGTGGACTTGCCGCAGCCCGACGGCCCGAGCAGCGAGACGAACT
>DASZQC010000109.1:0-2136 GCA_035549815.1 Dongiaceae bacterium | reverse complement strand
GGGGTTCTCCGGGTCCCACAAGGTCGGAAACACCTCGACCGGCAGGAAGCCCTGCGCGGCGTAGAAGCGATGGGTGCGCGCGTAATGGAGGTCGCCCGCTTCCGGCGCCAGGGTCTTCACCGTCAGGTGCCGTGTCGCGCTGTTGCGCAGGTGCGCCTCCAGCGCGGCGAGCAACTTGCCGCCGATGCCGTGGCGATGATGCGCCGGATCGATGGCGATCAGGTGCAATTCGGCCGTCGCCGGGAAATGCCGGCGCAAGGTGACAAAGCCGATCGCCTGCGCGTCTGAACGCGCGACCCACATCGGCAGGTCGCGCACTTCGCGCTCGAACCGCGCGTTGGAGTCCGGAAGGCCGAACCAGTCGGGCAGCGCCGCGAGCAGCTCGCGACAGATGCGCGCGCGGGCGTCGGCGTCGGGTTCGCGGGCGATGGTGATGCTGCTGGTCGCGGCGTCCATGACGCAACTCTCTCAATCGTCATGACCAGGTCCAACGGACAAGAACGGGACCCCGGTGATCCAAATCTGTGTCCGCCTCCTCGATCGTAATTTGGATTGCCGGGTCAAGCCCGGCAATGAGGATAGAGAAGGCGGAGGCGCTTACTCCAGCCCCAGCACCGTGCGCTGCAGCTTGGTCAGTTCGCCCACGCCCTTGCGGGCATAGGTGAGGAGTTGCAGGAACTCCGCTTCGCTGAAAGGCGCGCGTTCGGCGGTGCCCTGCACCTCGATGATGCCGCCCTTGGAGGTCAGCACGAAATTGGCGTCGGCCTCGGCGGCGGAATCCTCGGCGTAATCGAGGTCCAGCACCGGCTGCTGCTGGTGGATGCCGCAGGAGATCGCGGCCACCTGGTCGGCCAGCGGGATGTCGTGGATGGCGCCCAGCTTCTTCATGTGGCGAAAGCAGAGATAGAGCGCCACATAGGAGCCGGTGATGGCCGCGGTGCGGGTGCCGCCATCGGCCTGCAGCACGTCGCAATCGATCTTGATCTGGCGCTCGCCGAAGCCCTTCAAATTGGTGACGGTGCGCAGCGCGCGGCCGATCAGGCGCTGGATCTCCTGCGTGCGGCCGGATTGCTTGCCCTTGGCCGCCTCGCGGTCGGTGCGGGTGTGGGTGGAGCGCGGCAGCATGCCGTATTCCGCCGTCACCCAGCCCTGCCCGGAATTGCGCAGGAAGGGTGGCACCTTCTCGTCGATCGAAGCGGTGCACAGCACATGCGTCTCGCCGAACTTGGCGAGGCAGGAGCCTTCGGCATAGCGGTTCACGTCGATGATCAGCTCGACGGCGCGCATTTCATCGGCGGCTCGGCCGGAGGGGCGCATGCGGGTTCCTTGGGCGAAAGGCGTTGAAAGTGGCGCGGAACCTACACAAGGGAGCCGGGGAAGTCTACCCGCGCCCAGACGGCTATCAGCGGAACCGTCTCTCCTTCGACCACCGCGTCCGGTCGTAATATTCCGGCGGGCGCTTGCGGACCCAGGCGATGAATTGCGCCAAAGTGGGGTGGGCGCGCAGCCTGGCAAAATCGGCGAATTCCTCTTCCAGCGCGCGCTCGTCCAGCATGGCGTGGATGGCGCGGTGACAGATCTTGTGCATGGTCACCGTCTCCCGCCCGCCGCGGCTTTTCGGGACCGGGTGATGCTGGTCCAGGCTGGGGCCGGGGATCATCGGGCGGTCGCAGAGGGGGCACAGCACCGGTGGCGTGGCCTCGGCGCCGTTGACCCGCGCGCCCGCCATTGCCCGTAAGCGGCGGCGGGAGATTTTCGGCCGCACTTTCTTCATTCCGCCTTTCTCCCTGCGACTCGCGCAAGCCTGCCAGACCCGCGAAAAAGTGCGGGGAATCGGGTCTTTCTGGCAAGGGCGGCGATATTGACGCTGCGCCGCCCGCTCCCTAGATTCGAGAGCGGCGCAGGACAAAAGGCGGGTCCATGCAATTCATTCCCAAGGGCGGCAAAGGCAGCGTCGGCGTGATCGAGCATCGGCCGGTGCTGGCCGAGATGTCGGACCGGTCGCGCGAGATTTTCCGCATGATCGTCGATGCCTATGTCGAGACGGGCGAGCCGGTCGGCTCTCGCACCATCTCGCGCAAGCTCGGCCATTTGTCGCCCGCCACCATCCGCAACGTCATGTCGGACCTGGAGGAG
>DASZQC010000108.1:0-12598 GCA_035549815.1 Dongiaceae bacterium | reverse complement strand
CGATTTCGATCATGGCCGGCTGGATGAAAGCCTGCATCCCTTCTGCGGCGGCGTGCCGGAGGATGTGCGGATCACCACCCGCTACAGTGAGGACGAGTTCGTCCAGTCCCTGATGGGCGTCATCCACGAGACCGGCCATGCGCTCTACGAGCGGCATCTGCCGGCTGACTGGCGCCTGCAGCCGGTCGGTCAGGCGCGCGGCATGACCATCCACGAAAGCCAATCGCTGCTGATGGAGATGCAGGCCTGCCGCAGCGCCGCCTTCTGCAGCTACCTGTCCGGCCAGTTGCGGGCGACCTTTCCCGGCAACGATGCGGCTTTCGCGCCCGACAACCTGCGCAAGATCTATAGCCGCGTGCAGCCGGGCTTCATCCGGGTCGAGGCGGACGAGGTCACCTATCCCGCCCATGTCATCCTGCGCTATCGCCTGGAGCAGGCGCTGATCCACGGCGATTTGCAGCTCGCCGATTTGCCGGCGGCCTGGAACGAGGGCTTCAAGAAACTGCTCGGCCTCGACGTGCCGAGCGACCGCGAGGGCTGCCTGCAGGACATCCACTGGTTCGACGGCGCCTTCGGCTACTTCCCCTGCTACAGCCTGGGCGCCATGACCGCCGCGCAATTCTTCGAGGCCGCCTGCCAGGCCAAGCCGGAAATCCCGGCGGAGATCGAGCAGGGCAAGTTCGACACCCTGCAAGGCTGGCTCAAGGCCAACGTGCACGAGCTCGGCTCGAGTCTGTCGACGCCGCAGCTCGTCGCCCACGCCACCGGCCGTCCGCTGGACGTCGCGGTGTTCAAGCGCCACCTTGAGCGGCGGTATCTGAACTAGCGAGCTCTTTTCGCAGTTGCACAACGCGCATCGCGACTGACTTTTAGGGGCAGACGCGCGCGCGGAGCGTGACTATACTCCGCGGCAATGACTGGTCGCGGCGCGGTCGTGATCGGCATTTTGGGGCAATTACCCTACGGGTAAAACCGTATTGGTAGCCCGCCGGACTCGCGGACTGGTACGCCGGCGACCCTCTCCAACGCAGCGTTCGGAGGTGGTCATGCCGCAAACAATAAGAAACCCGCTTGAATGGCTTGGGGACGAACTGCAGGACCTGGCTCATGGCCTCGGTCTCGCCGGGCGATCTGTGCGCCGTACGTCGACGCACCTGTTCACGCCGCCCATGGCGATTCACCGCATCGGCGTGCATGACATCAAAGAGGCGCTGTCCAAGGGCTTCGACGATTTTGGCGCCTACCGCACCGACCTGCTGTTCCTGATTCTCGTCTACCCGATCGCCTGCATCGTCATCGCCACGGTCGCCTTCCAGCAGGAGCTGGTGCCGCTGCTCTTCCCGCTGGTCTCCGGCTCGGCGATCCTCGGCCCCTTCGTCGGCGTGTTCCTCTATGAGCTGAGCCGCCGGCGCGAGCTGAACTTCCAGCGCCATCACGAGGACAATCACAGTTGGTCGAACGCGCTCAGCATCCTGCGGTCGCGCAATTTCGGCGCCATCATCGCGCTGGGCGTGGTCCTGGTGGTGCTCTATCTGGCGTGGCTGGCGATCGCCTGGATCATCTACAAGGCGACCCAGGGCCCGCAGCCGATGCAGAGCATCGGCGCCTTCATCCAGGATCTGTTCCTGACCGAGGCCGGCTGGTGGATGATCGCCATCGGCTGCGGCGTCGGCTTCCTGTTCGCCGTGCTGGCGCTGATGATCGGCGTCGTCTCGTTCCCGCTGCTGCTGGACCGCGAGGTCGGGCTCGGCACCGCGGTCGCCACCTCGATCCGCGCCGCCCTGGCTAATCCGGTGCCGCTGGGCATCTGGGGCCTTATCGTCGTCGCCGGCCTGGTGCTGGGGTCGATTCCGGTGCTGCTCGGCCTCGTCGTGGTCATGCCGGTGCTGTGCCACGCGACCTGGCACCTATATCGCAAGCTGGTGCCGCGCCAATATGTGCCGCACGGGCACAAGGCGCAGGCCCATCATGCGCATGCCGCCGCGCCGCAGATGGCCGCGCGCGTGTCCGACAGCGCCGAGGATGAAGAGGACCACGAAGCCCAGGGCATGAATGTCGTGCTGCTGCTGGTGGTGATTGCGGTGGGCTCGGTACTGTTCCATCTGCTGAGCCCCTGGTGGTGGACGCCAATCGCCTCCAACTGGGAATATATCGACCATACCATCACCATCACTTTCTGGATCACCGGTGTCGTCTTCACCGCCGTGGTCCTGTTCGTGGCCTATTGCGTCTATCGCTTCCACCACCGGCCCGACCGCCGCGCGCATTACGAGCCGGAGAACAAGAAGCTGGAAACCTGGTTGACCGTGATAACCGGCCTCGGCGTCGCGGCGATGCTGGCGCCTGGTCTGGTGGTCTGGCACCAGTTCATCACCGTGCCCGCCGAAGCCGCGGAGATGGAGGTGGTGGGCCAGCAATGGGCGTGGTCGTACCGCTTCCCCGGCAAGGACGGCAAGCTCGGCACCTTCGACACCCGCAACATCAGCGCCGAGAACCCGCTGGGCCTGAACCAGTTGGACCAGAACGGGCAGGATGACGTGCTGGTGCAGAACGAGGATCTGCATGTACCGCTCGGCAAGCCGATCAAGGTCCTGCTGCGCTCGACCGACGTGCTGCACGATTTCTATGTGCCGGAATTCCGCGCCAAGATGGACATGATTCCCGGCATGGTGACCTATTTCTGGTTCACGCCCACGCGAACCGGGACCTTCGACATCTTGTGCGCCGAACTCTGCGGCCAGGGCCATGCTTACATGCGCGGCAAGGTCGTGGTGGTGCCGGAAGAGGAATTCCAGGCCTGGCTCGGCCAGCACACGACCTTTGCCGAAGCCTTCAAGCCCACTGAACAGCAAGCAGCGAAATAGGGGAGGACACCCAGATGGCTGCTCACATCACACCCAGCTCGGTCGAATCCATCCCGGCTGCCGAAGTCCCGGAGGTCGAGCTCTATCACGCCCATCACTGGATCACGAAATACGTCTTCTCCCAGGACGCCAAATACATCGCCATCCAGTATTCCTGCACGGCGCTCGCCATCGGCTTCGTGGCGCTGGTGCTGTCCTGGCTGATGCGCCTGCAACTTGCCTTCCCGGGCACCTTCGAGTTCATCGACGTCACGCACTATTACCAGTTCATCACCATGCACGGCATGATCATGGTGATCTACCTGATCACTGCGATCTTCCTGGGCGGCTTCGGCAATTATCTCATCCCATTGATGCTGGGCGCCCGGGACATGGTGTTCCCCTACGTGAACATGCTGAGCTACTGGGTCTACCTGCTGGCGGTTCTGGTGCTGGTGGCGAGCTATTTCGCGCCCGGCGGGCCGACCGGAGCGGGGTGGACCCTCTATCCGCCGCAGGCAATCCTGTCCGGCACGCCGGGCGGGCGCGAATGGGGCATCATCCTGATGCTGCTGTCGCTGATCCTGTTCATCATCGGCTTCACCATGGGCGGCCTCAATTACGTGGTGACGGTGCTGCAGGGCCGCACCCGCGGCATGACCCTGATGCGCATGCCGCTGACCGTGTGGGGCATCTTCACCGCGACCGTGCTGGCGCTGCTGGCCTTCCCGGCCTTGTTCGTCGCCGCGGTGATGATGCTGTTCGACCGGCTGCTCGGCACCAGCTTCTTCATGCCGGCCCTGGTGGAGATGGGCGAGCATTTGAAATATGGCGGCGGCAGCCCGATCCTGTTCCAGCACCTGTTCTGGTTCTTCGGCCATCCGGAGGTCTATATCGTCGCCCTGCCGGCTTTCGGCATCGTGTCCGATCTGATCAGCACCCACGCGCGCAAGAACATCTTCGGCTATCGCATGATGGTGTGGGCCATCGTCGGCATCGGCGCGCTCAGCTTCATCGTCTGGGCGCATCACATGTATGTCAGCGGCATGGATCCCTATTTCGGATTCTTCTTCGCCTTCACGACGTTGATCATCGCGGTGCCGACGGCGATCAAGGTTTATAACTGGATCCTGACCCTGTGGCGCGGCGACATCCATCTGACCATCCCGATGCTGTTCGCGCTGGGCTTCATCGTGACTTTCGTGAATGGCGGCCTGACCGGCCTGTTCCTGGGCAACGTGGTTGTCGACGTGCCGCTGTCCGACACCATGTTCGTGGTCGCGCATTTCCACATGGTGATGGGCGTGGCGCCCATCCTGGTCATCTTCGGCGCCATCTATCACTGGTATCCGAAGATCACCGGCCGGATGCTGAACGACGCCATGGGCAAGTTCCATTTCTGGGTGACGCTGGTCGGCGCCTACCTGATCTTCTTCCCCATGCATTATCTCGGGCTGCTCGGCGTGCCGCGCCGCTATTACGAGATGGGCGAGACGGCCTTCGTTCCGGAATCGGCCACCGGCCTCAACCACTTCATCACCATCGCGGCGCTGGTCGTGGGCTTCGCTCAGATCGTGTTCCTGTTCAACATGATCTGGAGCGTCCGGCACGGCAAGGAGGCCGGCGGCAACCCATGGAAGGCAACGACGCTGGAATGGCAGACTCCGCATACGCCGCCGCAGCACGGCAATTTCGGCGACGAGCTGCCGGTGGTCTATCGCTGGGCCTATGATTATAGCGTGCCGGGGGCGGCGGAGGATTTCGTGCCCCAAAACCAGCCGCGCGCGGCGCGGTAGTCGAGGCGTAAAGCCGTGACCATCGTCCTCCTGTTCATCGGTGTCCTCGCTACGATCGCCGGATGGTGGCTGGCGAAGCAGCGGCTGATGTCGAAACCATGGCTGGAAGAAAGCGTCGTCGGCGATATCGCCTATGAAACGCCGTCGGTGCCGACCCAGACCAAGATCGGCCTGGGCATTTTCCTCACCGTCGTCAGCGCCCTCTTTGTGCTTCTGATCAGCGCCTATTCCATGCGCATGCAGGCGCCGGACTGGCGCGACCTGCCGGTGCCGGATTTGCTGTGGCTCAACACCGCCATCCTGGTGCTCAGCAGCATCGCCCTGCAGGGCGCGCAGATGGCCGCGCGGCGGGTGGAGAACGGCCGCGGCCAGATGCTCGACGTGAAGATCGGCCTGCTGTCGGGCGCCGCCTTCGCGGTGATGTTCCTGGTGGGCCAGGTTCTGGCTTGGCGGCAACTGACCGGGGCGGGCTATCTGCTGGCGGCCAATCCGGCCAACGCCTTCTTCTATCTGCTGGCCGGATTGCATGGCGTGCATCTGATCGGCGGTCTGGTGGCGCTGGGCCGGGCGGGGCGGCGCGTCTGGGGCGACGATCTGCGCAGCCGCATCCGCCTCAGCGTCGGCCTGTGCGCCGCCTATTGGCATTTCCTTCTGCTCGTCTGGCTGGTCGTGCTGGGGATGCTGACCGGCTGGGTGCAGGACTTCCTGGTGATCTGCGGCCGGTTGCTCTCCTAGAGGAGGAGGACGGAACACATGGCTCAAGCTGAAACGCACGCGGGACCGACCTCGGCAAGGCTTCCCGGCATGCGCGGCGTGGTCGGCGATTGGGCGTCGGACCAGCGCGCGTTCAAGACCGCATCATGGATGAAGGCTATGATGTGGATCTTCCTGTTGAGCGACACCTTCGTCTTCAGTTGCTTCCTGCTGTCCTACATGACGGTCAGGATGTCGACGGTGACACCCTGGCCCAATCCCAGCGAGGTCTTCGCGCTGCACATGTTCGGCCAGGACATTCCGCTGATCCTGATCGCCATCATGACCTTCGTGCTGATCAGCAGCAGCGGCACCATGGCCATGGCGGTCAATTTCGGCTATCGCCGCGACCGCAAGAAGACGGCGGTCCTGATGCTGCTGACGGCTTTGTTCGGCGCCACCTTCGTCGGCATGCAGGCCTTCGAGTGGACCAAGCTGATCATGGAGGGCGTGCGGCCGTGGGGAAATCCCTGGGGCGCGGAGCAGTTCGGCTCGTCCTTCTTCATGATCACCGGCTTCCACGGCACCCACGTGACCATCGGCGTGATCTTCCTGCTGATCATCGCGCGCAAGGTCTGGCGCGGCGATTTCGACAAGGAAGCGAAAGGCTTCTTCACCAGCCGCCGGGGCAATTACGAGATCGTGGAAGTGACCGGTCTCTATTGGCACTTCGTGGACCTCGTCTGGGTCTTCATCTTCGCATTCTTCTATCTGTGGTGAGGTCGGCATGGCGCACGCAGCATCCACTCATGGCGGAACGGCCCACGCTGCCGTCCACGCCCAGGAACATCAGCAACACCCGATCAAGCTCTATCTCGTCGTCTGGGGCTGGCTGTTCGTCCTCAGCGCCTGCTCCTACATGGTCGATTACTTCCATTTGCAGGGCTATCTGCGCTGGGGCCTGATCCTGCTGTTCATGATCGTGAAGGCGGGACTCATCGTGGCCGTCTTCATGCACATGGCGTGGGAGCGGCTGGCCCTGATCTACGCCATCCTGGTGCCGCCGGTGGCGGTGTTGATCTTCGTGGCGATCATGTTCGTGGAATCGCACTACACCTTCTTCACCCGCCTGCTGTTCAACGGCCCCGCTTCTTAAAAGGCCGGCCTCCTAAGGCCCGCGCGATTATGGGGGGAGGGCCCGGGCGGCCCTCCCGCCATGCGTCCCGGGAAGTGCAATTCACCATAAATCTCAATGGTTTCATGGCCTTCTTGCGGCCAAGCTGGGGCCTCTCTATGGTCTGCCCCGCATCCCGATTGAGGTATCCCGTTGCGCTATATTTCCACCCGCGGCGCCGCCCCGGCGCTGAGCTTCACCGATGTCCTTCTGACCGGATTGGCACGCGATGGCGGCCTCTATGTGCCGGAGGCCTGGCCCCGGCTGGACGCAGCCCAGATCCGTGCCCTGCGCGGCCTCAGCTACGAGGAGATCGCGTTCCGCGTCATGCAACCCTTCATCGGGGCCGAGATCGCGGATGCGGATCTGAAGGCGATCATCGACGCCTCCTATGCCACCTTCCGCCACCAGGCAATCGTGCCGCTGAAGCAGCTCGACGACAATCTGTGGTTCATGGAGCTGTTCCATGGGCCGACTCTCGCCTTCAAGGACGTGGCGCTGCAACTGGTCGGCCGCCTCTATGACCACGTGCTGGGCAAGCGCGGCCAGCGCATCACCATCGTTGGCGCCACCTCGGGCGACACCGGATCGGCGGCCCTGGAAGCCTGCCGCGACCGCGCCGGCATCGACATCTTCATCCTGCATCCGAAGGGCCGTGTGTCCGAGGTGCAGCGGCGGCAGATGACAACCATCCCGTCGGCCAACGTCTTCAACATCGCCATCGACGGCTCGTTCGACGATTGCCAGGACATCGTGAAAGCGATGTTCAACGATCACGTCTTCCGCGACAGCATCAACATGTCGGCGGTCAATTCGATCAACTGGGCGCGCGTGATGGCGCAGATCGTCTATTACGCCAGCGCGGCGGTGTCGCTCGGCGCGCCCGACCGGCGCATCGGCTTCTCCGTGCCCAGCGGCAATTTCGGCAACATCTTCGCCGGCTATGCGGCACGGCAGATGGGCTTCGACCTGGCGCCGCTCATCGTCGGCGCCAACCGAAACGACATCCTGGCACGCTTCTTCAAGACCGGCCGCATGGAGATCAGCGACGTGGTGCCGAGCCTGTCGCCCAGCATGGACATCCAGGTCTCCTCCAACCTGGAGCGGCTGCTGTTCGATCTGTTCGACCGCGACGGGGCGGCGCTTGCCAAGGCGATGACCGAGTTCCGCGCCACTGGCAGGTTTGCAGCACCGGCAAAGAACTGGGCCAAGATCCAGGATTTGTTCCACGCCGCTTCATTGGACGATGCGGGGACGCTGGAGGTCATGAAGTCGCTCCACGCCAAGACCGGCGAGCTGATCGACCCGCACAGCGCCATCGGCATCCATGCGGCGGCGCAATGCCGCACCGACCGCGAGACGCCGATCGTGGCGCTGGGCACCGCGCATCCCGCCAAGTTCCCGGATGCGGTGCAGCGCGCCACCGGCATTCGACCGGAACTGCCGGCATTTCTGGCGGATTTACATGGCCGGCCCGAGCGGATGGCGGGCTTGCCCAACAATCTCCGCGCGGTGCAGGATTATGTATTATCGCACCGCCGCAATGATCGGAATGCGTAATGGAAGGCCCAGCCTTTAACGGCGACCTTAACGGCGTCCCGGACAGCGTTCGCATCACCACCCTGCCCAACGGGTTCCGCGTCGCCACGGATCGTGTCGATTCCGTGGAGACGACCTCGCTCGGCGTGTGGTCGGGGGTCGGCACCCGGCACGAGCCGGCGGAGCATAACGGCGTCGCGCATCTGCTGGAGCATATGGCCTTCAAAGGGACCAAGCGGCGCAGCGCCCGCGACATCGTGGTCGAGATCGAGGATGTCGGCGGCTTCCTGAACGCCTATACGGGGCGCGAGCAGACGGCCTTCTACGCCAAGGTCCTGGCGGAAGACACGCGGCTGGCGGTCGATATCCTGGCCGACATCCTGCAGCACTCGGTGTTCGACGCCGAGGAGCTGACGCGCGAGCGCGCAGTGGTCCTGCAGGAGATCGGACAGGCCGAGGACACGCCCGACGATATCATCTTCGATCATTTCCAGGAGACGGCCTTCCCCGACCAGGCGATGGGTCGGCCGGTCCTGGGCCGTGCCGAGATCGTCGAAAGCCTGCCGCGCGACGTCGTGGCCGGCTACATGGCGACGCGCTATCGCGCCGACCGCATGGTGCTGGCAGCTTCAGGCCGGCTGGATCATGACATGCTGGTCGATCTGGCGGCGAACCTGTTCGACACGCTGCCGACCGGCACGCTGCCCAACGTGGAGCCGGCGAGCTATGTCGGCGGCGATCATCGGACCGAGCGCGACCTGGAGCAGGTGCATCTGGTGCTGGGCTTCGACGGGCTTAGCTACCACGATCCCGACTATTATGTGAGCGCCATCCTGTCGCAATTGCTGGGCGGCGGCATGTCCTCGCGCCTGTTCCAGGAGATCCGCGAGAAGCGCGGCCTGGTCTATTCGATCCATTCCTTCGGCAGCTCCTATTTGGATGGCGGCCTGTTCGGCATCTATGCCGGCACCGGGGAAAAGGAGGTCGCCGAATTGATGCCCGTCGTCTGCGACGAGCTGGTGAAGCTGGCTGGCGACATGAACGAGGCGGAAGTGAAGCGGGCCGCCGCGCAATTGAAGGCGGCGACTTTGATGGCGCGGGAAAAGCCCAGCGCGCGCTGCGAGCAATTGGCCAGCCAGCTCCTGATCTATGGCCGGCCGATCGGCCCGGCGGAGATCGTCGCCCGCATCGACGCGGTGACGCTCGACGACGTGGCACGGCTCGCCCGGCGCCTGTTCAAGTCCAAGCCGTCCTTGACCGCGCTGGGTCCGGTCGCGCAGGTCATGAAATATGACGACCTGACCGCACGGCTAGCCTGACGCGCATGTTCGACCTCGGCCCATCCTTTGTGCCTTTGCCGCCGGAGCTGATGGATGCGACGGTGCGGCTGCGCCCGCCGCGCTATTCCGACTTCAAGGCCTGGCGCGACGTGCGCGAAAGCAGCCGCGCCTTCCTCGAGCCGTGGGAGCCGAGCTGGGAGGCGGACATGCTGACCCGCACCGGCTATCGCAAGCGCGTGCGCCTGATGGCGCAGGATTGGCGCGACGATCGCGGCTATGCCTTCCACATTTTCGAGAATTCCACCCAGGCGCTGGTCGGCGGCATCAACCTGACCGGCGTGCGCCGCCGCGCCGCGCAATATGCCAGCCTCGGTTATTGGATGAGCGAGCAGAAGGCGGGGCGGGGCCTGATGTCGGCGGCCTTGCGCGTGCTGCTGCCGGCCGCGTTCCAGAAATTCGGCCTGCACCGGGTGGAGGCCGCCTGCATTCCGGAGAACGAGCCGAGCCGCGCGCTGCTCGCCAAGTTCGGCTTCCGCACCATCGGCCTCGCGCGCAACTATCTGCGCATCGACGGCCGGTGGCGTGACCACATCTTGCATGATCTGGAGCTTGGCGACCTCATGGCCTCGCGCGGCATGGCGGTGATGCACGATGATCGCGCCCGCACGCCCAGCGCATCGCCGGCGGAGGTGCCCGCCCTCGCGCAAGGCGCGATTGTCGACCGGAAGGTCTGACTTCTCCTACCCAATCGTCATTGCCGGGCTTGTCCCACGACTGTCCGGTTTAAATCAGCAACGTTCGTACTCTCTCACGTCATGCCAGGGCTTGGCCCTGGCATCCACGAGTACCGGCTCGGAAGCGCCTCACATGCGAGCATTTCGTCGGGGAAACTGCACCTTCGACAGGCAAACTCGTGGATGCCAGGACTAAATCCTGGCATGACGGGTTTGGGATGAGGGGGGAGATTCCGTGTCCTGCTATGGTGTCTTCCGCCATAAGACCGGCCACACTTGTGTTTTCTCGCCACTTCGAAAACCTGAGCCGGACAGCCGTGGGCCTGACCCGGCAATCCAAGTTCGCCCGACACTGAAACGCGGACAGAAAATTGGATCACTGGATCAAGCCCGGTGATGACAGAAAGGGAATGGAGAAGGACCTAAGCGTTGCCCGTCTGGCCCGACAGCAGGCGGAAATCGACGCCGATCTTGTGGATGCTGCGCTCCCACTTGTCGGTGAGCTGGTCGTCGAAGATCAGCTCGTCGTCGGCCGGCACGTTGAGCCAGGCATTGGCCTGGATCTCTGCGTCAAGTTGTCCCGGTCCCCAGCCGGCATAGCCCAGCGCCAGCAGGCTGCGCCTCGGGCCATGGCCGGACGCGATGTCGCGCAGGATGTCGAGCGTGGCGGTCAGGCCGACCGCATCGCCGACACGCAAAGTGGCGTCGTCGAGATAGTCGGAGGAGTGCAGCACGAAGCCGCGCCCGGTCTCGACCGGGCCGCCATTGCGGATGCGGATATGTTCGGACGCCGGGCCGGTCGGAATGTTCAGTTGCGACAACAAATCTGGAAAGCTCAGCGAGCCGACCAGGCGATTGATCACCAGCCCCATGGCCCCATCGGAGGTGTGGGCACACATATAAATCACGGTGCGGGTGAAGCGGGGGTCGCGCATGCTGGGCATGGCCACCAGCAACTGGCCGGTGATGAAGCCGTCGTGAATAACGCTCTTGCCCATGGCTCTCACGTAATACCCGTTTGATCCGGCAGCAAGGTGGCCTATTGATCTGGCACGATTTTGTGACTGATGCAGGCCTTATTTCAACGTATTATTCCCAGGATTGGTTGGCAAATGATGAATCGCCGGAAATCCTTTGGCTACAGCTTCCGGCTGGCGGTTTTGTGCGGATTCGCAGCCGTCGGCGTGACGTCGCTTGCGCTTTTGCCACAATTCGCGCGCGCGGACGCCACCGCAGATAATGCGCCCGCCAGCGCATTGTTCCGCTCGCCACAATCCTCCGCCCGGCTTGTCTCGGCTGTCGCCGGCGCCGGTGACCTCGAGTCGATTCCCGCGGCGATCCACGTCGTGCTGCAGCCCGGATGGAAAACCTATTGGCGCTCGCCTGGCGATGCCGGCTATCCGATGCAAATCGATTCGGCGGGCTCCACGAATGTGGCCCGAGTCGATCTCGCCTGGCCGGTGCCGCACCGCTTCGAGTTGTTCGGGCTGCAGACCTTCGGCTACGGCGAAGAGGTCGCCTTCCCGCTGCAAGTCACGCCGCAACGCAAGGGCGCGGCGATCTCGCTCAAGGCCAAGCTGCGCTACCTGGTTTGCGAGACCATCTGCGTGCCGCAGGACGCGCAGCTTTCGCTCGACGTGCCGGCAGGCCCGGCGACGCCCACCGACGCCGCGCCGCTGGTGAACCGGTTCGACTCGCTGGTCCCGCAAGGCGCGGAGCGGCTGGGCTGGTCGGTGCGACAAGTGGCGCTCAGATCGCCGACGGAGCTCGTGGTCGATCTCGTCTCGAGCGGCGATGCCTTCGCGGCGCCGGACGCCATCGTCGAGGGTGCCAAGGATTTCTATTTCGGTCCGCCGAAGGTCGAGCTGTCCAACGCCAATCGTGACGCGCGCCTGATCCTGCCGGTGGAGCGGCTGAATTCCGGCCCGGAACTCACGGCGAGCGACATCACCTTGACCATCTTCGATGGCGCGCGCGGGATGGAAATGAAGACACGCGCCGCCGCGATGCTTGGCGTTGGCGCGGCATCCAATGTCGGCGCGATGCTGCCCATCTTGCTGATCGCGCTCCTCGGCGGCCTGGTCCTCAACGTCATGCCCTGCGTGCTGCCGGTCCTGGTGCTGAAGCTGACCAGCGTGCTCGACGTGGCGGGGCGGGAGCGCGATCATCTGCGCGGCGCCTTCCTGTCGACGGCGGCGGGTATCGTCGTCTCCTTCCTGGTTCTCGCTGCCGGCCTCATCGCGCTGAAGTTGGCCGGCGCCGGAATCGGCTGGGGCATCCAGTTCCAGCAGCCCTTGTTCCTCGCTTTCATGGCGATCGTCTGCATCCTGTTCGCCGCCAACATCTGGGGCCTGTTCGCGATCCCGATGCCGGCCTTCGCCGGCCGCGCGCAGCTCGCTTCCGATGCGCGCCCGGGCAACACGCACGCCAAGTCCTTTTTCACCGGCGTGCTGGCGACCGCGCTGGCGACGCCCTGTTCGGCGCCCTTCGTCGGCACCGCCGTGGGCTTTGCCCTGGCGCGCGGGCCGGTGGAGATCCT
>DASZQC010000107.1:0-17939 GCA_035549815.1 Dongiaceae bacterium | reverse complement strand
AACCTGCTGACGAAATATGGCGGCCCCTCGCGCGACCCGGCGACCGCCTTTGGCGCCATCCGCAAGGCCAAGGACACCTTCTAAAGCTGCGATTCTTCCGTTCAGGAGACGGCGATGAAACTGCGTTATTCCACCACCAGCCCCTTCGTGCGCAAAGTGCATGTGCTGGCGATCGAGACCGGGCAGATCGACAGGATCGAGCTGGTGAAGACCAACACCGCCGACCCCAACAGCGGCCTCAACCAGCACAATCCGCTGAACAAGGTGCCGGCTTTGGTGCTGGATGACGGCACCACCCTCTATGACAGCCGTGTCATCTGTGAATATCTCGATGCGCAGGCCAAAAACGGCCTTTTTCCCGCCGCCGGTCCGGCGCGCTGGACCGCTTTGCGTCGCCAGGCGCTGGCCGACGGCATGATGGATGCGGCGGTGCTACGCATGTTCGAATCGCGCAAGCCGGAGGGCCAGCGCTCGCCGGATTGGGACGCCCGGCAGAAGCTGAAGGTGACGCAGGGCCTGGCGGCGCTGGAAGCCGATCATCTCGGCCCGCAGCTCGACATCGGCACCCTGGCGATCGCCATCGTGCTCGACTATCTCGACTTCCGCTTCAAGGCCGATGACTGGCGCGCCAGGCATCCGAAGCTCGCCGCCTGGCACAAGACCTTCGCCACCCGCGCCTCCCTGCAGAAGACGCTGCCGCACGATTAGCTCTTGGCGCGGCGCCACAGATCGCGGGACGCAACCACCGCGCCGCCGACGATGAGCAGGCAGGCCAGCAGCACGGTGAGGCTGGCCGCCGCCTTGCCCGCCAGGATCAGCAGCAGAGTCGACAAGAGCGGCGAGGCGTAGGAGCAGGCGCCGAGCGCCTTGATGTCGCCGCGCTTCACGCCGTAATCCCAGACGAAAAAGGCGAGGCCGACCGGCCCCAGTCCCAGCGCGACCACCGCCGCCCATTCCCAATGATCGGCCGGCCAGATGGTCTGCTCGGTCAGCGCGTGGGCGACGATGCCGAGCAGGGCGGTCGCGCCGCAGAAGGCGCCGACCAGGTCGGTGGGCG
Organism: Dongiaceae bacterium; assembly: GCA_035549815.1. Classification (GTDB taxonomy): domain Bacteria; phylum Pseudomonadota; class Alphaproteobacteria; order Dongiales; family Dongiaceae; genus Dongia_A. The sequence goes on along the minus strand of DASZQC010000107.1, from coordinate 16,882 downwards.
CGGTGCCGAAGCGGCGGCTCAGCACCGAATAGATCGACCAGGTGAAGGCGCAGCCCAGGGCCGCCAGATAGCCGGTGAGGTACTGCGCCTCGAAGCTGACGGCGCCGCCGCCGCGCTGCACCACCAGGATCGCAGCACCCGCCAGACCCAGGGCGCCGCCCAGAAGCTGCGTCCAATGCAGCCGCTCCCCCGGCAGCAAGGCCGAGAACAGGACGATCAGCAGCGGCCAGAGATAGGCGATCAGGCTCGCCTCCACCGGCGGCGCATTGTCGAGGGCGGTGAAATAAAGCGCGTGATAGCCGAACAGGCCGACAATGCCGATCAGCCAGACCGCGAGCGGCTGCCGGAACAGGACACGGAAAGCCGCCGCATCGTTCTTCGCCAGCCAGATCCAGCGCAGCAGCGACACGGCAAAGGCGACGCCGAAGGTCAGGCTGAGCAGCAGGAAGGGCGGCACGGCGCCGGTTGCCGTGGTGAACAAGGCGAGCGTCGCCCACAGCAGCACGGCGATGAAGCCGATCAAGGTGGCGCGCAGGCGATGCGGGTCGGTGGAAGAGGTGACGGCTTGCGACATGGGCCGGGTGGGTCGCACGGCCCCTTCAGGCTGTCAAGATCAGGGGAACTTCAGATAAGAGAGATAGAGGACCAGCACCCAGTCGGCGATGACGATCGCCGCGACCATGAAGAACAGCAGGATGTAGCGATGGATGTTCGCCTCGCGCGGCGAGGTGATGGCGCGCACCTCGCGCAGGAAGCTGGACAGGCGATTGCTGATCGCGACCAGCTTGTTGCGCTCCGCCTGCTGCCAGAACTGATAGATCGCCAGGGAATAGATGGCGCCGCAGGTGAGCAGGATGCTGAGCACCGGCAGCAACTTGGTCAGGAAGCCGTAGCGCGGCCCGTAACTGCCCAATAGCCCGATCACCAGAAAGATGATCAGCGTGCCGCCGGTCGTGTGCCATTGCTGGGACTTGGCGAAGCGCACCGAGGTGGCGCATTCGTGGTACATCATCAGCATCTCGGCATGGGTGCGCTCGTCCAGGTCGCTGGCGGTGACGCCAGCGGCTTGGCTCTCTCCCGAATCCCTCTCCTCCGGCGCCTTGGCCATGCCGATCTCCTTCAACCGGAAGGATGGGGCGTTAGGGTTAATTTCGCCTTAAGCCACCGAAAAAGGTGGGGATTCGGACCTCGCCCGCCTACCGATTCCGATTTCGGATGAAGGGCTTAGAGGGCGGACGGCAACCTTGCACCTATCGAAAACAAACCCTCTCCCCTTGCGGGAGAGGGCCGCGGAGGCTTGGTGAGCGTAGCGAACTTAGCCGCAGCTGGGTGAGGGGTTGTCGCCGCAGGCGACCAGCGCGTGAGCGCTGTGATGGCGCGCTTGATGTTGGCATTTCGGCGCTCTTACGAGTGCGCGCACCTCTTGGTGCGCCACCCCTCATCCAGCTCCGCCTAGGCTCGCTTCGCTCGCCAAGGCTGCGCAACCTTCTCCCGCAAGGGGAGAAGGTGCACTAACCCTTCGGCCCCTTGGCCGCCTCGATCAGCTTCTCGTCCGGCTCCACGCGATAGGCCTGGACCACGCGGTTGGTCTCGTTCGCCATGCCGACGATGGCAATGAGTTCGTGCAGCATGGCGTCGGTCATGCCCTGCTTCCGCGCCGCGGCGGTGTGCGAGACGGTGCAATAGTCGCAGCCATTGGACATGGAGACGGCCAGATACAGCATCTCCTTGGTCCGCGCGTCGATGGCGCCCGGCCCCATGATCTGCTTCAGGCTGGTCCAGGTCTGTTTCAGGCTGGCCGGATGATTGGCCAGCACTTTCCAGAAATTGTTGATCCAGTCGACCTTGCGGGTCGCCTTGATGTCCTCATAGACGGCGCGGACCTCGGCGCTTGCCTGCGCCTCTTCGACGAACGGATAGAGAGCCATGGACTCCTCAATACATATGCTGGCCGCCATTGATGGAGAGCGTCGAGCCGGTGATGAAGCCAGCATCGTCCGCCACCAGGAACAGGACGCCGCGGGCGATCTCTTCCGCGCGGCCCAGCCGGCCGACCGGAATCCTGGCGACGATCTTCTCCAGCACCTGCGGCGGCACCGCGCGCACCATGTCGGTGTCGATATAGCCCGGCGCGATGGCGTTGACGGTGATGTTCTTCGCGGCACCTTCCTGCGCCAGGGCCTTGGTGAAGCCGTGGATGCCCGACTTGGCGGCGGCGTAGTTGACCTGGCCGTATTGGCCGGCCTGGCCGTTGATCGAGCCTATATTGACGATGCGGCCAAAATTGCGCTCGCGCATGCTGTCGATGACGCAGCGGCACATGTTGAAGCATGAGCCGAGATTGGTCTGCATCACTTCGGCCCACATCTGCGGCGTCATCTTGTGCAGCGTGCCGTCGCGGGTGATGCCGGCATTGTTGACCACGATGTCGATCGGGCCGAGCTCCGCCGTGATCTTGGCCAACGCTTCCTTGGTCTGCTCGTAATTGCCGGCGTCGAACTTATAGACCGGAATGCCGTATTTCTGCGCGAAAGCCTGGGCCGCCGCGTCGTTGCCGGCATAGTTGGCCGCGACCTTGTAGCCGTTCTTCTTCAAGGCGACCGAGATCGCCTCGCCGATGCCGCGGGTTCCGCCCGTCACCACTGCAACGCGCCCCATTCCATCCTCCCAGTTATCGTTTCTGTTTGTTTGCTGCGTAACTTCTAGCGCTCGACGGCCCCTAGCGTTCGACGGTAAGGGCGATACCCATGCCGCCGCCGATGCAAAGCGTCGCCAGACCTTTCTTGGAATTGCGCTTCTGCATCTCGTGCAGCAGCGTCACCAGCACGCGGGCGCCAGACGCGCCGATCGGGTGGCCAAGGGCGATGGCGCCGCCGTTCACGTTCACCTTGGCCGGGTCGAAGCCCAGGTCCTTGTTCACCGCGCAGGCCTGCGCCGCGAAGGCCTCGTTGGCCTCGATCAGGTCGAGGTCGTCCGCCTTCCATCCCGCTTTCGCCAGCGCCTTGCGGCTGGCCGGAATCGGGCCGGAGCCCATCACCGCCGGATCGACGCCGGCCGTCGCCCACGACGCGATGCGCGCCAGCGGCGTCAGGCCGCGCTTGGCGGCATTCTCCGCGCTCATCAGCACCAGGGCCGCGGCGCCGTCATTGATGCCGGAGGCGTTGCCCGCGGTCACCGTGCCGTCCTTCTTGAAAGCCGGGCGCAGCTTGGCCAGTGCATCCATGGTGGCGCCATGGCGCGGATATTCGTCATCGGCGACGATCACATCGCCCTTGCGGCCAGCAACGGTGACGGCGACGATCTCGTCCTTGAACCGGCCGGCCTTCTGCGCCGCCTCGGCCTTGTTCTGCGAGCCCAGCGCCAGCTTGTCCTGGTCCTCGCGCGTGATCTGCCATTTCTGCGCCACGTTCTCCGCGGTGATGCCCATGTGGTAGCCGTTGAAGGCGTCCCACAAGCCGTCCTTGATCATCGTGTCGATCATCTGCGCGTCGCCCATCTTGGTGCCGTTGCGCAGATGCAGGCAGTGCGGGGCCATGCTCATGCTCTCTTGCCCGCCGGCGACGACGATCTCGGAATCGCCGTTGCGGATCGCCTGGTAGCCCAGCGCCACGCTGCGCAGGCCGGAGCCGCAGACCTGGTTGATCACATAGGCCGTGCTCTCGACCGGAACGCCGGCGGCGACCGCCGCCTGGCGCGCCGGATTCTGGCCCGCGCCGGCGGTCAGCACATGGCCCAGGATCACCTCGTTCACTTCCTTGGTGTCGACCTTGGCGCGCTTCAGCGCCTCGACAATGGCGACCTTGCCCAGCTCATGCGCGGGCAGCGAGCTGAGGGCGCCGTTGAAGGCGCCGATCGGGGTGCGGGCGGCGGCGACGATGACGACATCGGTCATGGAATGATCTCCCTGGAAAACGGACGGCCTTGAATTCGGACGGCCCTGAACTCGGATGGCGTCGTCGGCCCTCAAAACCATACGGAAATTACGCTTGGGAAAAGCCTATGGCCTATGGCCGGGCGGCGCAAGCAAAGGCTCCTAGAATGCGGCGACTTGCCGCCGAATCCAGCCATCCAGCGGGTCCCAGACCTTGGATCTGGCGCTGCCGCCGACCATCATGCCGATATGGCCGGCCGCGGGTGTCATGATCTCGCAATTCGGCAGGCGCCGCGCTAGGCCGAGGGCGCTTTGCGGTGGAACGATCCGATCGCCGGCCGGCACCATCGCCAGGGCCGGCCGCTTGAACGGCTCCGGCGTCACCTTCCTGCCATCGATCTGCCACGCATCACGCGCGGTCGTGTTCTCGCCATACCATTGCCCCAGGCACTCGCGCGCCACCGGCGCCGCCAGCCCGGTGCCGTCATTCAGCCAATCCTCCAGCGCCACGAATTTGACGGCCTGGTCGCTGTCGGGATCGAGCTGGCCGAAGCGGCGGAACTGGGCAAGCAGCGACAGCGGATCGAGCGCGGCAAAGAAGCTTTGCAGCAGATCGACCGGCATCTCGCCCAGGATCTGGAACACGGGATCGAGGCGCCTGCCCATCTCGCCGATCAATTGCGATTGCGCCTTGGCCTCGGCATGGAAGTCCCACGGCGTCGCCAGGCAGACCAGGCCATCGATATCCGTCTGCCGCCGCAGCGCCAGCGCCAGGGCCAGCATGCCGCCCATGCAATAGCCGACCACGACGACCGGTCCGCCCGGTTCACGCAAAACGGCATCGAGCGCGCCTTCCAGCCGCCCGGCGATATAGCGCGTGAGGTCGAAGCGCCGCTCCACCGCGCCGGGTGCATCCCAATCCACCACGAAGGGCGCGTAGCCGCGCCGCGCGAGATCGGCGAGGAAGCTGCTCTCCGCCGTCAGGTCGAGGATGTAATAGCGGTTGATCAAAGACGGGATCACCAGCACGCGCGGCGCTTTCGCATCCGCGGCGCGGCGATAGTCGCGCAGCAGGGTCGTGCCCTCGCGCCACAGCACCGGGCGATCGGCCAGATCGCGGCGATAGGGATGATGGCGATAGGCGGAGACGCCGTCGACGAAGCTCTCCAGCCGGCGATGCCCCTCCGCCGCCAGCGCCGCGATCAGGGCGCCTTCGTCAGCTCTTTGCAGGTCCGCGTCGAGGCTTGCCAACGCTTGGTTTAGCCGGGCCCGGTTTAGCCTTGCCCAGTTTGGATCCTGTGGCCCGGCCTCCGGACTTTGACCGGGCGCCTTCGAGTCGTGCCAGGCGGCCTTCAAGCTCGGCCAGGCGGCGGCGGAGTTGCCCCACATCGTCAGCGCCAGCAGCAGATGCTGCGGCAGCGGTCGCGGACCCAGCCGCGGGCGGGGAGCTTGCGGGGCCGGCGAAGCCGCCGCCGAAAATCCCCGATGGGAATGGGTTTGCGGATTGGGCAAAGCCGGCTCCTCCCTGAGAGGCATTGGGGGCTGCAAATCCCGGCATCCAGGCAAAGGGCGCCGCACTCATCAATTTCAGCGCCTGGGCCAGCAGATCCGGGTCCTGCGCCACCGCCGACAGGTGGTCCTGCCAGAGGTCCAGCAGCTTGCGCGACAGCTCCTGCAGCCGGGTCTGATCGTCGGCCGGGCCAGGCCCGTCGGATTGATCCGAACCGGAGCGTCCTGCGCCGGTATTTTGCGCGTCAGCGACCATGCGGCTCCTGCTTTCCATGCAACTATACGAGGCGATTCCGCGATTTCGCAATGCAGCTATTGCATTGCCAAATAGGGGGGCAGGCCTGCTATGCTGCATTGCATTACAGGGAGGGTGTCCCCGCATGACCAACGGTCAAGACAAGGACGGCAACAAGCCGGCAGTGCGGATTAAGAAATATGCCAACCGCCGGCTCTACAACACCGCGACCAGCTCCTATGTGACGCTGGATTACCTCGCGCAGATGGTACGCGAAGGCCAGGATTTCACCGTCGAGGACGCCAAGACGGGGGAGGATATCACCCGCTCGGTCCTGACCCAGATCATCGTCGAAGAGGAAGCCAAGGGGCAGACCATGCTGCCCATCAACTTCCTGCGCCAGCTCATCAGCCTTTACGGCGACAATCTGCAGTTCCTGGTGCCGCGCTACCTGGAGCAGAGCATGGAGGCTTTCGGCAAGAACCAGGAGCAGATGCGCGCCTACATGAAGGAGAGCTTCGGCGGCATGTTCCCCTTCGACCGGTTCCAGGAGATGTCGAAGCAGAACATCGCCTTCTTTGAGCAGGCGATGCGCATGTGGTCGCCGTTCCGGCAAGGTCAACCGGGGGGCCAGCCGGGCGCCGCCTCGGAGGCCGCCCCCGCGGCAAAGCCGGAGCCGAAGAGCAACGAGCTGGATGACCTGAAGTCGCAGATGCAGGCGCTGCAGAAGCAGCTCGAGAGCCTGGCCCAGGCCAATCAGAAGAAAGACGAGAAGTAACGGCTCAAGCCTTCGCGGGCTGGGCGCCGGCGACCGACGACACCGGGCGGTCGCGGTCCTTGTTCAGCACGCGCTCCAGCCAGTTCAGCACCCGCGTCAGCAGGAAGACCAGCGTCACATAGAGGATGGCGCCGCCGACCAGCGGCTCATAGTAGCGCAAATCCTGCTGCATGATGTAGCGGGCGGTGCCCAGCACCTCGTAGACCGTCACCAGCGAGGCCAGCGACGTCACTTTCAGCAACAATACCATCTCCGTGCTCATCGCCGGCAGGCAGATGCGGATGGCGCGCGGTAAGGTGATGCGGCGGAAGATCGTCAATCGCGACATGCCGAAGGCGCGGCCGGCCTCGATTTCGCCATGCGGCACCGCCAGGATGGCGCCGCGCAGGATCTCGCCGCTATAGCCCGCCGTGTTGATGCTGAGGGCGAAGATCGCGTACCAGATGCCGTCGCGCAGGAAGGGCAGCACGCGCATCAGCGGCTCGCCGCCGATGCGGATATCGCCGAACACCTGGCCCAGGCCGTAATAGATCAGGTAGATCTGCACGATCAGCGGCGTGCCGCGCATCAGCAGGATGAAGCCGTAGGCCGGCATCCAGAACAGCGGATTGGGCTGGATGCGGGCGACAGCGACCGGCACCGCCAACAGATTGCCGATGACGCCGCAGATCACGGTCAGCAGGATGGTCAGCGGGATGGCCGCGATCAGCAGCGGCATCACATGAACGGCCAAATAGCAGGGGCTGAACCGCGCCGCCTGCTCCATCTGGAACAACACATCATTGAGGGCGGCGCATTGATCGACGGTCATGGTCGCGCCCTCATGCCCGCCGCACGCCGCGGCTGGCGCGCTTCTCGATCCGCGCCAGGGCGATCATGGAAACGATGGTGATGCAGAGGAAAATCACGGCCGCGGTGGAATAGAAGAACAGATACTCCTTTGTCGCCGAGGCGGCGATGTTGGCGTTCTTCAGCACCTCGAACGCGCCGACGGCGCTGACCAACGCGCTGTCCTTGGTGATGTTGAGCCACTGATTACCCATGCCGGGCACGGCGAAGCGGATCATTTGCGGAAAGACGATGCGCCGGAAGCGCAGCGGCGCATGCATGCCGTAGGCGCGCGACGCCTCTATCTGCCCTTTCGGGATCGCCTGGATGGCGCCGCGCAGCACGTCGGTCAGATAGGCGCCGTAGATCAGGCCAAGCGCGGCCACGGCCGCGGCAAAGGCGCTGACCTGGAAACTTTCATCGGCCAAGCCGATCGCCACCAGCACTGTCTTCACCGCGCTGCCGCCGGCATAGAAGATGAGAATGATCAGCAGCAGTTCCGGGATGGCGCGCACCAGGGTCGTATAGAGATCGCCGATCCGATAGAGGATTTTGTTGCCGCTGAGCTTCGCGCCGGCGCCGAGCAGCCCCAGGATGAAGGCGACGAAATAGCCGCAGACCGAGATCTGGACGGTGAAAAGCAGGCCGCGGGCGAGTTCGTCGCTCCAGCCCTTGTCACCCCAGCCGAGCAGACCGAACAAAGATTGGTCAGCTTCCATCGCGTCCCTGATGGCGGGTTCGCCCGCCGCTAGCCTGTTATTCGTGGCCCATTATTGCCGGATTCCATAGCATGAAAAGAAAAAAGCCGCCCGATCTTTCATCGGGCGGCTTCGTTCGACCCAATCGGCCGATGCTTACATCGTCGGCTTCTGGATCTGATCGCTCAGACCCGGATAGGCCTTCATCATCTCATCGTATTTGCCGCTCTTGACGACCTCGGCGATGCCCTTGTTGAGCTGGTCCTTGAGCGCCGTGTCTTCCTTGCGGACGCCACCGCCCACGCCCTCACCGAAGATCGGATCCAGCGGCCAGGTGATCTTGGTGGCGAAGTCCTTGTGCGCTTCCAGGAACGGCGCCAGAGACGTGGCCGATTCCGACACGTAGTCCAGGCGACCCGCGGCCAGATCGGCCAGCGCGTTGTCCAGCGTGTCATACAACTTCACCTCGGCGGCGCCGCCGAAATACTTCTGAACGAAGTTGGCATGGATGGTCGAGGTCTGCACGCCGATGACCTTGCCCTTCATGCTGTCGGGCGCGTTCATGTCGATCTTGGTGGTGTCGTCGGCGCGGCCGATCATCGTGTTGGCCGAGTCATAATACATGTCGGTGAAGTCGATGACCTTGCGGCGCTCTTCCGTGCGCGACATCGACGACCAGATCACGTCGATCTTCTTCTCGTTCAGCGCCGGGATGATGCCGTCCCAGGCGACTTCCACCAGCTCGCAATTCATCTTCTCGACTTCGCAGACCGCCTTGTACAGGTCCATCTCGAAGCCGACCCAGTTGCCGCTCGAATCCTTGGACGAGAACGGCGGATAGGGTTCGGCGGCCACGCCGAAGCGCACCGGACCGGAGGTGGCCGGCGCGGGCGCCGGTGCCGGCTCAGGCGTCGTCGCCGCCTGCTGCGTGGTTGTGGATTCGGTCGTCGTCGCTGGCGCCGCAGCCTGCTCTTCCGGCTTCGGCTTGAACACGTAGTAGCCGATGATCGCCAACACCACGATGACGACGACGGCGATTAAACCCTTTTTCATTGCGCCCCCCTCTCAAGGCTTAAATTCTGTAACTAACCACCATTATAACATGGTGTTTTTCTGATTGAAAAGGCGGGCGGAAGGGCGCCTAGGCGCGGCCCAGGACGGTCTGCAGCCGGTCCATGGCCAGGTTCAGCCGGTCGTCGCTCTGGGCATAGCACATGCGTAGATAGCCCTCTCCCCCAGCGCCGAAAGCGGTTCCGGGGGCCAGGCCGACACCGGCCTCCCGCACCAGGCGTTTGCAGAATTCGGTGCTGTCGCCCATCTCCGCCACCTTCAACATCAGGTAGTAGGAGGCATCGGCGGGAACCACCGAGACCCGGTTCATACCCCCGAGTCGCGCCATCACCAGGTCGCGGCCCTGGCGGCAGCGCTCCACCATCCATCTGACCCAATCCTCGCCCTGGCGGATGGCGGCGACGCAGCCGGCCTGGAGGAAGCTCTGGCCGCCGGAGGTGTTGAACTCGATCAGCCGGTCGATCTGGTCGGTCAGGCCCAAGGGCGTGATCATCCAGCCCACGCGCCAGCCGGTCATGGCCCAGGTCTTGGAGAAGCTGTTGACGATGAACAAAGGATCTTCCGGCCCGGCGATCTCCAGGAAGGAGGGCGCCACCGGGGCATTATAGACCAGCCGGTGATAGACCTCGTCGGCGATGATCGGGATGCCGCGCTTACGGGCAAAATCCAGCGTCGCGCGGCGCTGATCCTCCGGCATGATCCAGCCGGTCGGGTTGCCGGGCGAGGCGAGATAGATCGCCTTGGTGCGCGCATCGCAGGCATCGAACAGGCGGTCGAGGTCCAGCACCCAGCCCTGATCCGTGCCGGTCAGCGGCACATGCTTGGCGTGGCCGCCCATGATCTGCGCCACGGCGAAGATGTTGGGCCAAACCGGGGTCACGCAGACGATGTTGTCGCCGGGGGACATCAGGGTCTGCATGATCAGGATCATCGCATTCATGCCGGCGCTGGTGACGGCAATGCGGCTGTCGGCGATCTCCACGCCATAGAGGTCGCGGTGATAATCGGCCAGCGCCTGGCGCAGCTCCGGGATGCCGCGCTTGTGGGTGTAGAAGGTGTGCCCCTCGGCCAGGGCCTTGCTGGTGGCGTCGCAGATGAAGCGCGGGGTGGGGAGATCGCCCTGCCCCACCCACATGCCGATCGTGTCGGGATAGTCGAAGCCCATGCGCCAGACTTCGACGATCTGCGATTCCTCCAGTTCGGCGATTTCGGGCCGCATCCGGACCGGGAACGAACTCATGATGACCTCATTTTGCAGCGACCTGGGTGGCGGGGACCGCCGGCGCCCGGCGCCAAAGTGCGAAGACATTGCCGACCAGCACCAGGGCCACGCCCAGGATCGCCTCGACCGGCGGGCGATAATCCTCGAACCAGGCGCTCAAGGCCAGCGCCAGAATCGGGAACAGGACCGAGGAATAGGCCGCCCGGCTGGCGCCGATGCGCCGCGCCAGGGTGAGGAAGCTGCCGAAGCCGATGACCGTGGCGAACAAAGCCAGGAACAAGAGTGAGATGGTGTAGCTCGGCGCCGGGTTGTAGGTGAGCTCCGCCCCATGCAGCAGCGCGAACAGGAACGAGACCGCGGCGCCGATGCACATGCCGATGGTGTTGGATTCGACCACGCCGACGCCGCGCTTGCCGAGGCCGATCGAGGCCATGTTGCCGAACGAGGCGCAGAGCGTGCCCAGCACCGACAGGACCAGGCCGATCGCCACCCGGTGATTGAGCTCATGCCCGACAAAATCCGGCCAGAAGGTCAGCGCCAATCCGAACAGGCCGAAGATTGCGGCGATCGCCACCCGCGCCTCGATCTTCTGGCCGAACAGGATGGCGCCGTTCACCATGTTCATCACCGTGATCATGGAAAAGACCACCGCCAGCAAGCCGGTCGGCAGATAAGAGGCCGCGTAATAGAACAGGATGTAATTGACCGAGAACAGGAACAAGCCGAGCAGGCCCATCAATCCATAGTCGCGCGGGCGGAAGATCAGCTTGCGCCGCGTCACGACGCAGAACGCTACCATGATCGCGGCCGACAGCAGGAAGCGATAGGCGATCGCCAGAGCCGGCGCGACGCCGACCTGGTACAGCATCGCGTGCCACGACACGCCCCAGACCACGACGGTGATGGAATACAATGCCCACGTCGGCATGCGGCAAACCCCTGAAAGCGCCGCAGGCTATCGGAGCGCCCCGCACCCGCACAATCGCCCACGCCGCATGGCGGGCATGCGTTTGCACAGTTATCTATCGACGCTCTGTCCTCATGGTCGGACTTGGTCCGACCATGACGGTTGGGGCCGATGGCAATTGTCTCGCGACAATCACCGCCAATCAGAACCGGTCGGCCGCATCCTCGGCCAGGCGCGCGGCGATCTCGGGCATCAGCCTGGCGTCGACATTGGCGAAGGCGACGCGCAGGAAATCCTCCTGGTTCGGACCGAACACGGAGCCCGGCAGCGCCAGCAGATTGCGCCGGTCGGCCAAGCGTCGCGCCACCTCGTTCGCCTTGCGCCCGCGATGCGGATGCCGGACATAAGCGAAATAGGCGCCGGCAGTGATCAGCTCGTAGCCGAGGTCGTTGCGGCCGAAGGCGCTGACCAGGGCCGCGCGGCGGTCGCGCATCATCAGCGTGTTGCCGCGCCGCCAATCGGCGAGATTGCCGAGGCCGAAATGCGCCGCCTCCTGCCCCACGCGCGGGGCGCAGATCGCCACGCAATCCATCGTCTTTGCCGCATGGTCGACGAAGCTCTTGTCCGCGACGATGGCGCCGACCCGGTAGCCGGTGATCGCGAACACCTTGGAGAAACTGTAGAGGTGGATCAGCGTCCCGGCCCAGTCGGCCTCGCGCAGCAGATCGTGCGGCGCGCCGTCGAAGGGCAGGAAATCGCGATAGGTCTCGTCCAGCACCAGCGCGATGCCGCGCCGCTTCGCCAGCGCGACGAAGGCGCGCAAGGTCTCCGGTTTGTAGATGGCGCCGGTCGGGTTGTTGGGCGAGACCAGCACGATGGCCTTGGTCTTGGGCCCGATCGCGCGCTCCGCTTCGGCCAGGTCCGGCTCGCCGCCCGCATCGGGACGAAAGGCGAGCGGCACCAGCCGGATGCCCAGCATCTGCAGCCACATCTCGTAATTGAAGTAGAAGGGCGCCGGCATGACGATCTCCTCGCCCGCCTGGGCCAGGCTCATCATGGTGAGGCAGAAGGCCTGGTTGCAGCCGGCGGTGATCATCACCTGCTCCGGCTTCACCGCGCTGCCATAGAAGCCGTTGATGTCGGCCGCCAGCGATTCCCGCAGCTTCGGCAGGCCGCAGATATCGGTGTAGCGCGAGGTCGTCGGTTCGGTCACCAGGCGCGCCAGATGATCGGTCAGCGCCGCCGGCGGCGGATAGCCCGGCACCGCCTGGCACACATCGATCAGCGGCTTGTCCTTGGGGAAGCTACGCCCGGCGATCCAGCCCTGCGCCTCGGCGATCGCCGGCTCGGCGACGCCGGCCAGCAGGGAGTTCACGCGGTAGTTGGGCATGATGGTCACAGGCCCATCCCCCGTCCGTCATGCCAGGGCTTGGCCCTGGCATCCACGAGTTTCGATGGGCAAGAGCGAGATGCGGCAAGCAAACTCGTGGATCCCCCGCTTGAACCAAGGTCGGCCAAGCCTTGGGATGACGAGCGAGAGGTGGAGGGAGCGTGCAACGCCAGCGGCACTGAGATCACGACTGCAATTCCTTCAGCCCTGCATAGAGCTCCAGCGCTTCCGGGTTCGCCAGCGCCTCCTTGTTCTTCACCGGCTTGCCGTGCACCACCTCGCGCACAGCAAGCTCGACGATCTTGCCTGATTTGGTGCGCGGGATGTCGGTGACCTGGATGATCTTGGCCGGCACGTGGCGCGGCGTGGTGTTCTGGCGGATCTGCTTCCTGATCTTGTCCTGCAAGGCGGCGTCGAGCGTCACACCCTCGCGCAGGCGCACGAACAGGACCACGCGCACGTCATGGTCCCAATCCTGGCCGATGACGATGCTTTCCACCACTTCCGGCAATTGCTCGACCTGGCGATAGATCTCCGCCGTGCCGATGCGCACGCCGCCGGGATTGAGCACCGCGTCGGAGCGGCCATAGACGACGATGCCGCCATGCTCGGTCAGCTCCACGTAATCGCCGTGGCGCCAGATGTTGGGATAGGTCTCGAAATAGGCGGCGCGATATTTCTTGTCGCCGGGATCGTTCCAGAAGCCGACCGGCATGCAGGGGAAGGGTGCTGCGCAGACCAGCTCGCCTTTCTCGCCTTGCACCGGCTTGCCGTTGTCGTCCCACACCTCGACCTTCATGCCGAGGCCGCGCATCTGGATCTCGCCGCGCCACACCGGCCCGGTCGGATTGCCGAGCATGAAGCAGGAGACGATGTCGGTGCCGCCGGAGATCGAGCTCAAACACACATCCTTCTTGATGTGCTCGTACACATATTCGAATCCCTCCGGCGCCAAGGGCGAGCCGGTGGAGGTGATGATGCGCACACTGGACAGGTCGTTGGTGCGGATGGGATCGAGCCCCTGCTTGGCGCAGGCGTCGATATATTTGGCCGAGGTCCCGAAGAGCGTGCAGCGTTCCGCCTGCGCGTAATCGAACAGGATGTTGCCGCCGGCCGCGAAAGGCGAGCCGTCATAGAGCAGCAGCGTCGCGCCGGAGCCGAGGCCGGAGATCAGCCAGTTCCACATCATCCAGCCGCAGGTGGTGAAATAGAACACGCGGTCGTGCAATTTCACGTCGCTGTGCAGGCGATGCTCCTTCAAATGCTGCAGCAGCGTGCCGCCCTGGCCGTGTACGATGCATTTCGGCACCCCGGTCGTGCCGCTGGAGAACATGATGTAGAGCGGATGGTTGAACGCGACGCGGTGGAACTGGATCGCACCGCCCTTCTGCGCCGCCAGCGCCTCGCCCCATAATTTCGCCTTCGGCAGCTTGGTGAGGTCCGGCCGGTCGCTCAAATAGGGGAAGATGATGATCTGCTGCAGCGTCGGCAGTTGCTGGGTGAATTCCGCGACGCGCGCCAGGCAATCGTGCTGCTTGCCGTTGTACCAATAGCCGTCGGCGCTGATGAGCACCTTGGGCTCGATCTGGCCGAAGCGGTCCAGCACGCCCTGCACGCCGAAATCCGGCGAACAGGACGACCAGATGCAGCCGATCGAGGCGGCCGCCAGCGCGCCGATCACCGCTTCCGGCGCGTTGGGCACGAAGCCGGCGACCCGGTCGCCCGGCTGCAATCCCAGCGACTTCAGGTGCTGCGCCAAGCGGCTCACCTGATCGTAGAGGTCCGCGTGGCTGAGGCGGCGCTTAACCTTATCCTCCCCCCAGAAGACGATAGCGTCGCGCTCCGCCCAGCCGGCTTCATTGGAGAAACGCAGCAGGTTTTCGGCGAAGTTCACCCTGGCCTCGGGAAAGAACCTGGCGCCGGGCATTTTTTCCCGGTCCTTGAGGATGGTTTGTCCGGGACCGTCACCGATCACGTCGCAAAAGCGCCAAAGCGTCAGCCAGAATTTCTCGATCTCGGTCACCGACCAGCGCCACAGCGCGTCGGCATCGGCAAGCTGCACGCCGAAGTCCTGCGCCACCCTGGCGCGGAACTTTGTCATGTTGGCGTCGGCGATGGCCGCGGCGGACGGCTGCCACAGCGGTTGCGGGGTGGGAGGCTTGGTCATGTCGGTTCGATCATCCGGTTGGTCGGCACCTGTTTCCCATACCCCAATAGCATACTTGCCTGTGCCGAATGCATGGTGCCAGAACACCGGCGACAGTGGCGGCGGGCCGCCTTTGTCTCTAATCTGCCGACCCATCATGTTCTTTGACAAGATTAAAGCGTCCCGGCGCCAGCCCAACCATGTACTGATCGCCGCCGGCTTGACCGTTTTCGCCGGTCTGTGCTTCGCCTGCCTCAGCGCCCAGGTCAAATTCCTGTCCAGCGACCTGCACGGATTCGTCATCACCTTCTGGCGCAATTTCTGGGGCCTGTTCTTCATGCTGCCCTGGCTGATGAAGCAGGGGTTGGGCGAGCTGTCCTGGCCGCGCATCCGCATGTTCACCCTGCGCTCCGCCATCAGCCTCGCCTCCATGCTGTGCGGCTTCACCTCCTTGAGCTACCTGACCCTGGCAAACGGCACCGCGCTCAGCTTCACCGCACCCCTGTTCGCCACCATCATGGCGGCCCTGGTGCTGGGGGAGACGGTGCGGCGGCGGCGCTGGTCGGCGACCATCGTCGGATTCATCGGGGTGCTGATCGTGCTGCGGCCGACCGTCGCCGGCATCAGCTATGGCGAGGTGCTGGCGCTGGCCGGTGCGTTCCTGACCGCTTTGGTCATCATCATCGTGAAGCAGATGTCGCGCACCGAGCCCAGCAACGCCATCGTTGCCTACATGGTGCTGCTGCTGACGCCGATGTCCTTCGTCGTCGCCGTGCCGTTCTGGAGCTGGCCGGCGGCGAGCGACTGGCCCTTCGTCATCGGCATGGGCCTGGCCGGCACCATCGGCCACGTCTGCTGGACCCGCGCCATTTCCATGGCCGATGCTTCGGTGGTGGTGCCGTTCGATTACGTGCGGCTGATCTTCACCATCGTCCTCGGCATGCTGGTCTTTGCCGAGCATCCCGACGCCTACACCCTGACGGGGTCCGCCATCATCGTCTGCGCCGGCATCTATATCGCCCGGCGCGAGGCGATGCTGAACCAGGGCGCCGCGCGCGAGGCGGTCGCCGCCGCCGGCGATCCCGCCCGCCCCATTGAATCCAACAGGGCCGGTAAGGATTCCGCATGAGCCTGCATTGGTGGAAGGGCCTGTCGCCCAATTTGCAGGGCGCCTGCTGGATGCTGCTCTCCTGCCTCGGCTTCTCCGTGATGGTCAGTTTCGTGAAGATCGTCGCGCGGGAGCTCGGCACCTTCGAGGTCGCCTTCTTCCGCTGCTTCTTCGGCCTGCTGGCCTTGTTCCCGCTGATCGCCTGGCACGGCATCGGCAGCTTGCGCACGCGGCATCTTGGCATGCATGCCTGGCGCGGCATCCTCGGCATGATCTCGATGATGTGCGCTTATTTCGGCATCGCCCGCCTGCCGCTCGCCTCCTATACGGCGCTCAGCTTTTCCAAGCCTTTGTTCGCCGTGGTGCTGGCGGTCCTCATCCTGCACGAGGTGGTGCGCTGGCGGCGCTGGGCGGCGACCCTGGTCGGATTCCTGGGCGTGCTGATCATGATGCGGCCGGGCACCGAATCCTTCGATCCCAACGCGCTCTTCGCATTGGGGGATGCGCTTTCCATCGCCATCCTGATCACGGTCTTGAAGCGCATCCCGGCCTATGAGCGGCCGCTGGCGATGTTGTTCTATTTCGGCGTGATCGCCTCGCCCCTCGCGCTCATTCCCGCGCTGCCGGATTGGCAATGGCCGGGGTCGCTGACCTGGGTCTATCTGGCGATCATGGGCGTCACCGGCGCCCTGTCGCAATATTGGTGGATCATGGCCTTCCGCACTGGCGAGGCCTCGGCGGTGGCGCCGTTCGATTATTCGCGCCTGATCTTCACCGGTGCGGTCGGTCTGATGTTCTTTGCCGAAGTGCCGGACGTGTGGACCCTGGCGGGCGCCGGGCTGATCGTCGCCAGCACCATTTACCTGGCGCGTCGTGAAGCAAAAATGGGACGAGAGGCGAAGCTGACGAAGGAAGCGCTTGCTCCGACTCCGGAGTCCGAAGTCGGGGCGGCGCGCTAGGCGGAGCTTTTCAGGAGGCGGTCGAGCGCCCGCTGGGCGTCGATGCGATGCTGGGTCTTGATATGCGGCAGCACCGCGCGGATGGCGGCGAACAGAACCGTGGCATCGTCGGCAAAACCGAAGACCGGCATGAAATCCGCCACGAAATCGAACGGCAGGA
>DASZQC010000106.1:0-10515 GCA_035549815.1 Dongiaceae bacterium | reverse complement strand
AGCCTCGCACAACGCCGACATCGGCGCTTCCTCCCTCAGGCAATCGGCAATGAACCGTAACCGTTCGTCCATGGTGCAGGTCTCTTTCCAAGGCATCGGCAAAACCCCCGTTTTGCCAACCAATCAACCTGTCACCCATGTTGCCGGTCTACTCTGTTACCTATCTTGCCGGTCTATACCCGCGGCTGCCCCCTCCCTAACCCTCCCCCTTTCAGGTGGAGGGGATTGAAGGGAGCTACATCCTTTCCGGCACCTCGATGCCGAGGAGCGACAGGCACAGCTCCAGCGTGCGCAAGGTCAGGGCGCAGAGTGCGAGGCGCGACGCCAGCAGCGCCTTGTTCTGTTCGCTGAGGATGTGGAACTGGTTGTAGTAGCTGCTGAAGATCTGGGCCAAGCCGAAGGCGTAGTCGGCGATCTTGTTGGGGCCGCGCTCCTCGTAGGCCGCCGCAATGGCGTCAGGCAGGGCACCGAGCGCCAGCAGCAGGTCGCGCTCGCCCGGCTCGGGCGGCAGCATCTTGCCGGGCTTCTCGCCTTGCGCTTCCGCCTTGCGCAGGATCGATTTGATGCGCACGGCGGCATATTGCAGATAGGGGCCGGTCTTGCCTTCGAAGCGCGTGAAGCGATCGAGATCGAACACATAGTTCGCGACCGGGTGATTGCTGAGATCGGCGAACTTGAGCGCGGCGAGGCCGACCTTGCGGGCGATCTCCTGCCGCTCGGCCGGATCGTAGTCGGTGGCGAGGCCCTGTTCCGTCAACCGCTCCATCGCCGCGTTGCTCATCATTGCGATGAGGTCCTGCAGCTTCATCACGCCGCCGGCGCGGGTCTTGAAGGGCTTGCCGTCGGTGCCGTTCATGGTGCCGAAACCGAGATGCTCCATGCGCGCCTTGCCGTTGATGCCGGCCATGATGGCGGCGCGGAACACCTGCTCGAAATGCAAATGCTGGCGCTGGTCGACGACATAGAGGATGAAGTCGGGATTCTGCTCCTGCACCCGGTCGACGATGGTGGCGAGGTCGGTGGTGGAATACATCGCCGCGCCGTCCTTCTTGATCAGGATCAGCGGCGGAATCTCTTTCTTGTCGTCGGGCTTGGCGACCGGGATGATCAGCGCGCCCTGGTCTTCCTTGGCGAGGCCCATCGCTTTCATCTTGTCGACCATCGCCGGGATCAGCGGGTCGACGCAGGCTTCGCCCTTCCACAAATCGAAGTGAACGCCGAGCGCGCCATAATCGCGCTTCATCGTCTCGACTGAGATGTCGAAGAAATGCTGCCACAAGGCGCGATAGCCGGGGCGGCCTTGCTGCAGCTCGGCCGTTGCCACGCGCGCTTTTTCCATGCGCGCCGGGTCAGCCTTGCAGGCGGCCGCGGCTGTCGGATAAATCTCTTCCAGCTCTTCGACTGTCACCGGGCTGGCGTTGGGATAAGGGCCTTTGAAAGCGGCATCGAAATAAGGCAGATCCGGGCGGCGGATCTCCATCTCGGAGATGATCATGCCCATTTGCAGGCCCCAATCGCCCATATGCACGTCGCCGACGACATTGTCGCCGGCGAAGAGGAAGATGCGCCGCAGCGATTCGCCGATGATGGCGGCGCGCAGGTGGCCGACATGCATCGCCTTGGCGATGTTGGCGCCGCCATAGTCCATCACCACCATTTCCGGCTTCTTCTTGGCGACGGCGAGGCGCTCGTCGGCGGCGACGGCGTTGATGTGCCTGGCCAGCGCTTCGTCGGTCAGCGACAGGTTGATGAAGCCGGGGCCGGCCAGCGAGATGTCGCGAAATTGCGGCAGCGCCTGCAGCTTTGCCATCACCTGCTCGGCGATGGCGCGCGGATTCTGCTTCGCGGCCTTGGCCGCGGCCAGCGCGCCGTTGCACTGGAACTGGCCGAGATCGGGCCGGTTCGACGGCGTGACGCGGCCGAACTCGGGGTTCAGGCCGAGATCGCTGAACACACGCGAGACCGTCTCGGTGAGGGCACCGCTCAAAGACGACATGGAGAAGAGCCCTTAGAAGTTGGGGTGGCCGTCGGCACCGTTGGCGCGACGTCGGCCGCGCCGGCCGCCGCCTTCGCCCGCCGGGCTCTCGTTGCCGAGATTCGCGGCGACGTTGGAGGTCAGCTTGCCCAACCGCGCGACGATGGTGTCCACGCTCGGTGCTTCGCCCGGCGTATGGGTGTCGAGCGAATGGCGGATCGACTTCAGATGCTCCGGCGAGGTGCCGCAGCAGCCGCCGACCAGCCGCGCGCCGGCATCGCGCACCAGCTTGGCGTAATCCGCCATCAGCTCCGGCGTGCCGTTGTAGCGGATGTGGCCTTCCTCGTAGTATGGGATGCCGCAATTGCCCTTGGCGATGATGATGTCGCCGGGCTGCGAGGCCTTGGCAAGCTGTGTCACGGTCAGCACCAGGTCCGGCGCGCCGACACCGCAATTGGCGCCATAGGCAACCGGCTTCGGGTCCAGCTCGTGGACGAAGCGCGCGAACTCGGCCGGGGTCAGGCCCATCATGGTGCGGCCGTTGGTGTCGAACGAACAGGTGGTGATGAAAGGCAGGCCGGTCACGGCGGCGCCCTTGACCGCCGCGCTCACTTCCTCGCGCGAGGACATGGTCTCGATCCACAGCACGTCGACGCCGCCCTCGGCCAAGGCGCGGGCCTGCTCGGCGAAAGCGTCGGCGCCGTCATCGATGCTCAGCGGACCCAGCGGCTCATAGAGCTCGCCCGTCGGGCCCATGGAGCCGGCGACGATGATCGGACGGCCTTTTTCCTTCATGGCGCGGTCGGCCACGCGGCGGGCGATGCGCGCCGCCTCGCGGTTGATCTCATGCACCCGGTCCTGCGCATTGTGCAGTTTCAGGCGATAGCGCGTGCCGCCGAAGCTGTTGGTCAGGAACAAATCGGAGCCGGCGTCGACAAAGGACTGGTGCAGCGCCTCGATCTTTTCCGGGTGCTCGAAATTCCACATCTCCGGCGCGTCGCCGGTCATCAGCCCCATCTGGAACAGATTGGTGCCGGTGGCGCCGTCCAGCATCAGGAACGGCTTGGTCTCGAGCAATTGCAGGAACCGGTTCGCCATAACATCCTCTCTGCCGCCGACGCTCTCATCGGGGGCCTGTTGCGTTGCAACCTAGGCTCTTCCGCCGGGAGCGGCAAGAGTCGCCGAAATGACCCGGATTAGGTGTGGATTCTTGGGCATAAGCAGTTGATCCGGTTGACCTTGGGCGTTTCTCCGGCCAGGGTGTGGGCCGGACCAGGGGGAGGGGCATAGTGGATCTGGGAATCGCCGGTAAGAAGGCCATCATCTGCGGCGCCAGCAAGGGACTGGGGCGTGCCTGCGCCCATGCGCTGGCGGCGGAGGGGGTCAAGGTCACCATGGCCGCCCGCCATCTGGCCCAGTTGGCCGAAACCGCCGAGGACATCCGCAAGGCCACGGGGAGTCGGGTGACCGTGGTGGTGGCGGACGTCACCACCGGCGAGGGGCGTCAGGCGCTGCATTCGGCCTGCCCGAACCCGGACGTCCTGGTGACCAATTCCGGCGGCCCGCCGGCCGGCAATTTCCGAGACTGGAACGAATACGAGTGGCACCAGGCGGTGCAGAACAACATGATCACCCACATCATGCTGATGAAGGCGGTGATCGACGGCATGATCGACCGGCGCTGGGGCCGCATCGTCAACATCACCTCGGCCGCGGTGAAGAATCCCTATCCGACCCTCGGCCTGTCGAACGGCGCGCGCGCCGGCCTGACCGGTTTCGTCGCCGGCCTGGCGCGCGAGGTGGCGAAGTACAACGTCACCATCAACAATTTGCTGCCCGGCTCGCACCAGACCGACCGCCTGACCAAGCTGATGGAAGCCGACGCCAAAACGCGCCGCGTGCCGCTGAGCCAGGTGCTGGACGAAGCGCGCGAGGAAGAGGTCAGCCGCCGCTTCGGCACGCCGGAGGAATTCGGCGCCGTCTGCGCCTTCCTGTGCAGCCAGCATGCCGGCTATATCGTCGGCCAGAACATCCTGGTCGATGGCGGGACCTATCCAGGGACGATGTAGATATTCCCGGGCGGGCTAACGATGCGCGAATAGATGCGTCATCGTGTGCGGGTTCCCGGAGCGCCACATCGCATTGTCGATGAAGAAATGGTGGATGTTGATGAACACCCAAATGGCGATCATGAACAGGTGATCGCCAAATACGGCGTGGTCATAGGGCACATAGGCATCCAGGGCTGCCGGCACCATCAGGAACGCCACGCCGCCGATGACGATGGCCGAGGCCACATAAGTGGCAAAGCGGACATGCGGTCGGTTGAAGCTCATTTGGCCGCCCGCGGCCGACAACGGCACGGCGGCATCCGGTTCCGCAGCCTCCATATTCAGACGATGACGCCAGATCATGTAGAGATACTGCAGGGAGTGAAACGCCGGGATGAAAGCAACCACCTCGGGGTCATACCGCACGAACAGCCAGACATAGAGCGACGCGACATAGGCGCAGAGGCCGCTGAACGGAAAGGCCGCACGATGTCTGAAAGCATGGCCGATCAGGACGGCGAGCGACCATAGGCTGGACAGGGACAGTGCGGCGCCGGCGATAGCTGTCGCGCCGTCGGGCACGTTGAATGTATAGTAGCTGAGGCCGTGGAACGTCCGTTCGGAGATGGTGTCGTTGATCATCAGCCACGACAGCGCCCAGCAGACATATGCGTTGATCAACAGGCATGTCTTCGTCGACGCCGAGAAGAAGCTGCGCTTCATCGCCGCATCGGCCATCAGCATGCCGTATCCCTGCTTCACGTAGTGCCAGCCGACAAAGAATCCCATCGCATTGATGGAGTAGCGCAGCAGGGTGGGTTCCGAGGCGGCCACGGCCATGACCAGCAGGCCCAGCAGGATCGCCGGCACGGTCACGCCAGACCAGAGATAGCGCCGTCGCAGGGACGATGGCACGCCGGGCATCTGCGTGATCTTGGCGAAGCCGCCGTAGAACACCTGGTACGAATGAATGAAGTGCGGGAAATTCACGATCAGCGCGACGAGCAGCACGGCCAGTTGAACCTGGCCCATCCCATCATCGGGGATGACCGCGCCCAGGATCGGCAGAGCGATCAGGGATCCTCCGCCGAGACAAAGAAAGTCCAGCCAGGGATTGAAGAAGGCGCGTGGCTTCGCCAGAGAGTTGGAGAACGTCGCACTGCCGAGATACGCCACGCATACACCATCATCCAATGGCACAGAATCCGTGCCTTTGAGATGATTTTTGCCGAGATAGCCTAAGCAATTGATAATAAATGCAACGATTTTTAGCGATTGCCTGTATGGGGGTATATCGCACCTGTGAAATCGGCAATCTCCGCTTCGGTATTGAAGTAGTGGACCGAGGCGCGAACGACCTGCGACAGACCCCTGCGGGAGAAGTCGAGCTGGGCCGAGGTCTTGCTGGAGACGGAGACGTTGATCTTTGCCGCGCGCAGCCGGGCCTGCAGGTCGCGCGGCTTTTCGTCGGCCTTGTCGAAGGTGACGATGCCGGATTTGCGGCGCCCCAAATCATGCACGGTCACGCCCGGCACGGTCGCAAGCGCCTCGCGCAGCTTGGCCGCCAGCGCCGTCACCCGGGCTTCGATCTGGTCCAGCCCGAGAACCAGCGCGTAGCGCACGGCGGCGCGCAGGCCGATGCGGCCGGCGACATAGCTCTCCCAGTTCTCGAAGCGGCGCGCATCGGGCAACAGCTCGAAGGTGCGCTCGCTGGTCCAGTTGGCGGAACCCAGGTCGATGAAGGGCGGATCGAGCTGGTCGATGATGCTTTTGGAGACGTAGAGGAAGCCAGTACCGCGCGGCCCGCGCAGGAACTTGCGCCCCGTGCCGGACAGCAACTGGCAGCCGATCTTCTTTACATCGAGCGGCATCTGCCCCGCCGACTGGCAGGCATCGAGCAGATAGGTGATGCCATGCCGCTTGGCGACCGCGCCGACGTCCTCCGCCGGATTGACCAGGCCGCCTTGCGTGGGGATGTGGGTGAGGGCGATGAGCCTGGTCTTCGGCGTGATCAGCCGTTCCAGCGCACCCACATCGACCTGGCCGCTGGCATCGCAGGGCGCCACGTCGACCTCCAGCCCGCGCCGCCGCGCCTGGTGCAGGAAACCGAGGAAGTTGCTGACATACTCCGCCTCGGCGGTGAGGATGCGGTCGCCCGCCTTCAGCGGCAGGGAATAAAACGCCATGTCCCAGGCGCGCGTGGCGTTCTCGACATAGGCGATCTCGCCGCGGTCGCAATTCAGCAAAGCGGCGAAAGCATCGTAGAAATCCTCCAGCGTCGCATCGGCGGCGCCCGCCGCCTCGTAACCGCCGATCGTCTGCTCCAGCGCCATATGGTCGATGGTCGCGCGATAGACGGGCTCCGGCATCAGCGACGCGCCGGCATTGTTGAAATGAATCAGGCTGGCGCAGGCCGGCGTTTCCGCGCGCAGGCGGGCGATATCCAGGGACATGGGAACTCCGTTACGCGGCGCGTTTGGCGACGCCGAGCAGCCCGCCGGTCACCAGCAGGATGCCGCCGGCGGCGCGGTTGAGGTTCTTGCGGGCGCGATATCCCTTCAGGAAGCGCGTCACCTGTCCCGCCATCACCGCATAGAGCGCGGCGTTGAACGTGGCCATGACCAGGAAGGTGGCGCCGAAGGTCAGGATCTGCGGCAGCAGCGGCTTCTCGGCGCTGAGGAACAGCGGGAAGAAAGCGACATAGAACACGATGCCCTTGGGATTGAGCGCGGTGACCGCATAGGCATGCGCCGTGATCTTCCAGGCGGAATGCTCCTGCGGCGCGTTTTCGTCCAGGGTCTCCGGCACCGGTGCCCGCAGGATCTTGATGCCGAGATAGATGATGTAGGCGGCGCCGGCCAGCTTCAGCACGGTGAACAGCTCCGCCGAGGCGGCCAGGATCGCGCCGAGGCCGAGCAGCGACAGGGCCATGGCGGTGAAGTCGCCCGCGGCGACGCCGGGCACGGTCGCCCAGGCCGACCGGCGGCCCTGCGCCAGCGCATAGCTGACGACAAGCAGGACGGTGGGGCCGGGGATGATCAGCAACGCTTCCGCTGCGGCGACGAAGGCAAGCCAAGTGTGTAGGTCGGGCATGGTCAGGCTCCTGAGTCTCGATGGCCGAAGCCAGCCATGGGAACCTACCGCACCGCAACCCGGAAAATTGCACCGGTACATAGCGAACGAACCGGCTTGAGTACCGCGTCGTAGTATCCTGGTAACACCGCTTTGCCGCGGACGGCGCTAGGTTATGCGCGACTCTGCCGGTGGAGGAAAAGTCGGATGCGAAACAGGCTCCTAGCGGGATTTCTTGCGATCGCGGCCCAATTCGCCGGCCCGGCCCTTGCCGACGGAAGCGACCCCGCCGCCGAGGCGCAGTTCAAGAAATCCTGCGGCACCTGCCACACCGTCGATCCTGCCGCCGCGCCGCGGCAGGGGCCGAACCTGTTCCAGGTGGTCGACCGGCCGGCGGGCAGCATCGCCGGGTTCAAATATTCGCCGGCCTTCGTCGCCGGCAAGGACGGCATCGTCTGGGACGCGGCGACGCTCGATCGCTGGATCGCCGATCCGCAATCGGTGATCCCCGGCGCGATCATGCCCTACAAGCAGGCGGACGAAGCCAAGCGCCGGCTGATCATCGAGTTCCTGAAATCGGCGCAGTGAATATCGTTCGGTTAACCTTGGTAACCGTTGCCCTTGATTGCTGGCGCGGAGGGTTTACTGTTCCTTCAAGAGCCTATCGCGCCCCTGCGGATCGTTTCGACGGCGATCCCATGACGTGCGTCTGAAGCTCACGGCCCGAAAACGGGCGGTTCTGGGAGGAGCCATTGCCATGTGTCACGTATTCGCCAGCCAGGATCCGGAGATCTACCGCACCATCACCCGCTCGGTGCGGCTGAACGGGTTCAGCACCAGCATCCGTCTCGAGGCTCTGTTCTGGTCGATCCTGGATCAGATCGCCAAGCAGGAAGGGATGTCGACCGGCCGATTCATCTCGACCTTGCACGATGAGGTGCTGCAATTGCGCGGCGAGGTCGGCAATTTCACCTCGCTGCTGCGGGTGACCTGCGCCGTCTTCATCGAACGCAATCACGGCATGAACTTGGTGCAGTCCGCGCATGCGGACCTGACAAGCGAGAAAGAGCTGCCCCGCGCAAAAGATCTGGTGGGCGAGAAAAAGGTCGCCTGAGCTCGATCGCCGGGAATCGCGTTGTGCGGCGCGGCAGGGCGCCGCGCAATGGCTGCTGCACCGCACGCATTTCATCATTTCGGCCTGTAGTAATCCGATAACACCCGCACCACGCGCACGCTCTTAAGATTTCCCGGACACTGCGTTCTGGGAGGCGCAATGGCGAAGGTGATCCACTCGATGATCCGCGTCCGCGACCTGGACGCATCGATGAAGTTCTACGACAAAGCTTTCGCCATGCGGCCGGCGGACCGTTTCGATTTCGACGGTTTCACGCTGGTCTATCTGCGGAACCCTGAGAACGATTTCGAGATCGAGCTGACCTGGAATCACGGCCGCGCCGAGCCCTACACCCACGGCGACGGCTATGGCCATGTCGCCGTCGCCGTACCGGACATCGAGAGCGAGCACAAGCGCTTCGCCGACAATGGTCTCAACCCGAATCCAATCAAGGAATTCCATCGCGACGGCGCGCTGATGGCCAAGTTCTTTTTCGTCCAGGACCCCGACGGCTACAAGATCGAGGTTTTGCAGCGGCACGGCCGCTATCGCTGATCAACGCACGACCGCGAACAAGGCGGCGACACAAACGGAGGAAATGCCCATGGAAAAAGCACTTGGGTCCAAGACACTGCTCGGACGTCGCGCCTTCCTGGCGACGACGTCCGCCGCAGGTGCGATCGCCGTCGCGGTCGGCGGCAATCTGGTGATCGGGCGCAATGCCGCCTGGGCCATGTCGACCAGCGCACTGACCGCGGAAGAGGCCACGATGCTGGTCAAGATGGCGCGCGCGACCTATCCGCATCCGAAGCTGGATGATTCCATTTACGGCAAGGTCATCCACGATCTGGACGAGAAGGCGGCGAAGGACGAGGCGCTGCTGAAGACCCTGCAGAGCGGCGCCGCCAAGCTGAAGGACGGCAAGTTCGACACGCTCGATCCGGACGCGCAGGAGGCGGCCCTGCGCCAGATCCAGGACACGCCCGGATTCCAGGCGGTGCGCGGCGCCTGCGTGGTCGGCATCTACAACAATCCCGAGGTCTGGCCGATCTTCGGCTACGAGGGCGAGTCGGCGGCGATGGGCGGCTACATCAATCGCGGCTTCGACGACATCAGCTGGCTGAAAGACGCCTGAAGGAGATCGCCATCATGGCAGCGACATTCGACCTGAAAGACGACAGCGTGGTGGTCGTGATCGGCTCGGGAGCCGGCGGCGGCACGCTCTCCAACGAACTGGCGCAGAAGGGCATCAACGTGGTGGTGCTGGAGGCCGGCGGTCGGCACGAGATCGAGGATTTCGTGAACGACGAATGGGCCAGCTTCGGCAACATCTCCTGGCTCGACAAGCGCACGACCTCGGGCACCTGGCGCGTGGCCAAGGATTTCTCCGGCCTGCCGGCCTGGATCGTGAAGGCGGTCGGCGGCTCGACCATCCATTGGGCCGGCGCCTCGCTGCGCTTCCAGGAGCATGAGTTCAAGGTGAAGACCACCTATGGCGACATTCCCGGCGCCAACCTGCTGGACTGGCCGATCACGCTCGCCGAGATGGAGCCCTATTACGACAAGGCCGAGGACAAGATGGGCGTCACCGGCACGCACGGCATTCCGCGCCTGCCGGGCAACAACAACTTCCATGTGCTGGCCGCCGGCGCGAAGAAGCTCGGCTACAAGGAGTTCCACACCGGCAACATGGCGATCAACTCGCAGCCGCGCGACGGCCGCGGCTCGTGCCAGCAGATCGGCTTCTGCTTCCAGGGCTGCAAGTCGGGCGCGAAGTGGTCGACGCTCTACACCGAGATCCCGAAGGGCGAGGCGACCGGGCACATGGAGGTGCGGCCCAACGCCCAGGTGCTGCAGATCCAGCACGACGACAGCGGCAAGGTGACCGGCGTGCTCTATGCCGACAAGGACGGCAACCAGCATGTGCAGAAGGCGCGCGTGGTTGCGGTCGCCGGCAACTCGATCGAGAGCCCGCGCCTGCTGCTGAATTCCGCCTCGTCAAAGTTCCCCGATGGGTTGGCGAACTCGTCCGGCCAGGTCGGCAAGAACTATATGCGGCACATGACCGGCTCGGTCTACGCGATCTATGAGAAGCCGGTGCACATGTATCGCGGCACCACCATGGCCGGCATC
Source organism: Dongiaceae bacterium (assembly GCA_035549815.1). Lineage (GTDB taxonomy): Bacteria > Pseudomonadota > Alphaproteobacteria > Dongiales > Dongiaceae > Dongia_A. The sequence continues at coordinate 170 of DASZQC010000106.1, read as the reverse complement.
ATCCGCGATGAATCGGTGCACAAGCCGGATCGCGGCTTCGTCGGAGGCTACGAAATGGAGACCCTGTCATTGGGCCTGCCCTTCATGGCCGCGTTCCTGGACCCGGGCGCCTGGGGCAAGCAGTTCGCCAGCGACATGGAAGGCTATGCCAGCATGGCCGGCATGTGGCT
>DASZQC010000105.1:0-3407 GCA_035549815.1 Dongiaceae bacterium | reverse complement strand
TATTCGAATGGATCTTCGAATCCTGTCACCGAATCATACGCTTACGGTTAGGTTTCACCGCTGCGCCGCGGCATTTGCCGGGGTGTGATTCCGCAGGAAGGCCGCCATGTGGAATTCCATGGCACGGGCCGGATAGACATGGTCCCGGCCGACCGGACAGGCCCGGCGGGCGAGACAGCCGCCGGTGCGGCAGTCCGGCCCCGCCGGCCCGGCGACGTGAGCGGCACAGCGTGCGGCATCATAGCCTTCCGCCGTGATCGCGCCGACCGGACAGGTCGCAAGGCAGGGCCGGCCGGCGCAATCGTCGCAGGGATGCGCCAGGCTGCGCGCGGCGGGGAGCTCCAGCTCGCGCTCGAACAGCAATGCCGCCCGATAGGCATGCCAGAGGCCGAACTCCGGATGGATCAGGATGCCGAGCGGCGAGGCGCGGAGCCCCTCCGCCCGCTTGGCCCAGCGCTGGAACGGGTGCCAGGGCGGGCCGCCGAACGGAAAGAGCGCCCGGGCGCCGGAACGCGCCGCAATCGGCTCGATCACGCGCCGCGTCCAGGAATCGAGCGCGTTCGCAAGCGGCCCATCCGATTCGCCGGCGGCGAAGAAATGCCCGTACATGGCCGGACCGGCATTGCCGACCAGCAGCAGCGTTCGGACAGGCCGACCGCCATCCAGGGCCGGCACGGCGTCTTCCGGCCCCAGCGGCGAAAAGCCGCCGCGCAGCATCATGCCGTGCGCCGCCAAAGCCGCCGCGAGATCGTCCTGGAGGAGATCGGTCATTGCCCTTGTCCTTGTCCGGCGCGGACTTTAACCTCTCCGGCGATCTGCCACCAAGGGAGCACGGGCATGGACACGGTCGAGTTCACGCGGATGGACCAGGGGACGCAGGAGGAATACCAGTTCCTGGACCGTCTCTACCGCAGCTTCAGCGCCGAGCTGCCCGACCGGGTGATCGCCCATCTCAACCTGCTGAAGGGCGACCGGCTGGGCTACAAGATCGACCGGTTCCAGCACTCGCTGCAATCGGCGACCCGGGCGCAGCGCGACGGCGCCGACGACGAGATGGTGGTCGCCGCCCTGCTCCACGACATCGGCGACACGATCGCGCCGGACAATCACTCCGAGCTCGGCGCCAGCGTGCTGCAGCCCTATGTCAGCGCCGAGACGCACTGGATCATCAAGCACCACGGCCTGTTCCAGGGCTACTACTACTTCCACCATACCGGCGGCGACCGGAACGCCCGCGAGCTCTATCGCGGCCATCCGATGTTCGAGCCCTGCGCCGAGTTCTGCGCAAAGTGGGACCAGAACTCCTTCGATCCCGCCTACGACACGCTGCCCCTCGAAGCCTTCGAGCCGGCCTTGCGCCGGATCTTCGCGCGCGAGCCGTTCGGCGCGCATGTCGGCGCGCCGGCCAGGTCGTAAGGCGGCGGCAGCTCAGGCGGCGGCGCTGGGCGCGCGTTCGGCCTGGCGCTGGACCGGACCGGCGCGCTCGCGCCGCGGCGTCTTGCCGAAGAAGTCGCGATAGCACTTGGAGAAGTGCGAGGCCGAGACGAAGCCGCAGGCCAGCGCGATGTCGATCACCGACATGTTGGTCTGCAGCAGCAGCAGGCGCGCGCGGTTGAGCCGGAGCTCGACGTAATAGCGCGCCGGCGACTTCTTCAGATACTTGGCGAACAGGCGCTCCATCTGCCGGCTGGAAAGCCCGGCCGCCTGGGCGAGATCGCCGCGCGAGAGCGGCTCCTCGAGATTGGCCTCCATCGACTGGATGACCTGGATCAGCTTCGGATGCCGGACGCCCAGCCGCGCCGTCAGCGCCATCCGCTGATGGTCGTGGCGGTCGCGGATGCGCTCATGGATGAACTGCTCGGAGACCGCGGCGGCCAGCTCGTGGCCATGCTGCTGGCCGATCATGTTCAGCATCATGTCGAGCGCCGCGGTGCCGCCCGAGCAGGTGAAGCGGTTGCGGTCGATCTCGAACAGCTCGGCGGTCGCCTCCACTTCGGGGAAATTCTCGGTGAAGCTCGCGAGATTCTCCCAATGGATGGTGCAGCGATAGCCGTTCAGCATGTTGGCCCGCGCCAGCACATGGGCGCCGGTGCAGAGCGCGCCGATATCGGCCCCCTGCCGGTCGGCCCGGCGCAGCAGTGCGAAGACGTTGCGGTCCTCGTAGAGATGGCCGTCGATGCCGCTGCACAGGATGATCGTATGGTGGGCGAGGATGCCCTCGGCCGGGCCCTCCGGCGTGAGCTGGATTCCGTTGCTGGCGGCGACCGGCTTGCCGTCGGGCGAGAACAGATGCCAGCGATAGAGGTCCTTGCCGCTCGCCCGGTTGGCCAGGCGCAGCGGCTCGACCGCCGAGGTGAAGGAATTCATCGAGAAATTCGGTACCAGCAGAAAGGCAATGCTCTGCGGAAGCTTCGCGGGAAGATCACCAAACATCGCCGAACGCCATCCTCTCTGCGGGGCTTGCAGGAATTTGCCGATTTGCGCCATCCGCGCCCTGGACACGAATGCGGATCAAGACGCCATCAGGACACTGCGCGACGCTTATAGACCGCTGCCGAGACGGCGCCAAGCGCCATTTGGCCCCAATTCGGCCAGCCGGCCGAATTAAACCATGATGCCCGCGGTTTCGGCTCCTTATGCTTGATTTTCATATAGTTAATAATACTTCGTCCCCTCCGCCCGCCGCCGGAATCCAGGCCCTCCCGATCGGCCCGGACCTGCTAAGACCACAGAAATATTCAGGATTTCCGGTACATACCGGTTTCGGGGCGGTCCGGGCGGCGCAGATAGGCCAGACCACTCCGTGGCGATCATCGCCGCCCGCCGCACGGTGTCGCGCCTGAATGGCGGATCGTCGCGCGCTCCGGGCTGTTGCGTGCGGTCGGTTGACCTGCGGCGGTAACGCGACAATAGATGGCGCGCGGTCATCGGCAGGGCGAGGCATCGCTTGGCAGGATGCGCGCCGAATCGAAAATGGCGCCGCCTTGGAGCGCGCGCGGGGATACCGGATGAAACAGGTCTACTCGATCTTCACCCTGGTGCGGAACGCGCTGAACTATCACCAGGACTGGCAGGAGGCGTGGCGCAGCCCCGACCCGAAGCCGGAATACGACGTGATCGTCATCGGCGGCGGCGGCCACGGTCTGGCCACCGCCTACTACCTCGCCAAGGAGCACGGCATCACCAATGTCGCCGTGCTGGAAAAGGGCTGGCTCGGCGGCGGCAATACCGGCCGCAACACGACGATCGTCCGCTCCAACTATCTCTGGGATGAATCGGCGCATCTCTACGAGCACGCGCTGAAGCTGTTCGAGGGCCTCTCCCAGGACCTGAACTACAACGTGATGTTCAGCCAGCGCGGCGTGCTGAACCTGGCGTTCAACCGACACGAGCTGCACGACCTGCAC
>DASZQC010000104.1:0-8152 GCA_035549815.1 Dongiaceae bacterium | reverse complement strand
GATGCATGTCGATGAGGCCTGCCGCCGGATTCGCCGCGGCATCGACTCCGGCCGTTTCGAGATCGCCTTTCCGACGCGCTTCGTGCTGCTGTTGAAGCTGGCGCGGCTGCTGCCCTATCGGCTCTATTTCAAGCTGACGGAGCGTATCCTGCCGGGTTGAGCCGGCGCGACCGTTCCGCTCTTGCGGCGGTCGAGACGCAGCGGAACGCCCTTGAGCAGCAGTCGCAGCGCCTGCCAGTGAATCGCGGCGATCACCTTCACCGTCATCAAGGGATAGCGCAGGGCCAAGCCGAGAAGCGCCCGGTCCGAAAGCTCCGACCGCCGGCCGGAGAAGCCGGCCTGGAACAGCTTGCCGCCGTTGTCCGCCTGATCGATGTGGATCGACACCAGGTCGGCCGGCGGCGTGACGTTGAAGGCGTAGCTGCCGCTCACATCGTTGAACGGCGACACGTAAAAGGCCTTGCGGCAGTCCTGCCGCACAGTTCCGTTACCGTCGACCGGCAGGACATAGGCGTGGCGCTCGCCAAAGGTGTTGTGGACCTCGTAGATGATCGCCGCCAGGCCGCCATCGGCGCGGCGGCAGAAATAGACGGTGAGCGGATTGAAGACGTAGCCGAGGATGCGCGGATAACAGAGCAGCGCGATCCGCCCGTCCGGAATCTCGATCCCGACGCCGCGGAGACGCTCATGCACCCAGCCGCTCAACGATTTTGGGCGATCCGTGCCGTGGTCGCGGTCCAGGAAGCTGAACAGGTTCCAGCGATTGTGGCTGAACAGGCGCAGACGCCCGTGCAGCGCGGGAAGTTCGTCGAGATCGATCAGCAGGCTGAAGACCCGGTAGCGAAAGGCGTGCAGCCTGGGGCGCAGGCGCTTGTGATAGACGGTCCCTTCATAGACGGCCGAGCGCATCTCCGGCGGTGCGCTCATATCGCAAATGCCCGATGGAGCGGAGCGGCCGGGATGCGGATCCGGCCGGACTCGTCCGCCACCCGCCAGGGCCGCCGCGGGCCACCCAGCGCCTCGGCGACCGCCAAGCCGGCCTGCAATCCATCCTCATGGAATCCCGCGCCGAAATAGGCGCCGCAGAACCACAGGCCGCCTTCGCCCTGCAGCCGCCACAGCTGCGATTGCGCGGCGACAGCGCGGCCGTCGAACAAAGGATGGGTGTAGTCGAACGTGGCAATGACTCTGTCCGCACGCGGCTCGACGGCGGGGTTGAGGCTGACAAACACGTCGCGATTGATCTTCAGGTTCTGCAGCCGGTTCATCCAGTAGGTCACCGCGATCGGCCGGTGCTGGTCCGGCGTGTCGATCACGTTCCAGCTCGACCAGGCGCGGCGCGACACCGGCATCAGCCGCGCATCGGTGTGCAGGATCGCGCGGTTTGCCTGGTAGCGGAAAGCCCCGAGCAGCCATGATTGCAGCGCGCTCGGCCGCGCCAGGAGGCGCATCGCCTGGTCGGCATGGCAAGCGAGCACGACGTCGTCGTAGCGATGGCGCGCGCCCTTGGAATCGATCAGCGCCGGGGCAATGACCATGGGATCGCTGTCGACCGCGACGATGTCGCTGTTCAGGCGCAAGTCGATCCGCGCATCGGCGAGCAGCGCGCGCACATAGGCCGCGGAACCGCCGGCGACGGTGCGCCACACCGGGCGGTCCTTGAATTTCAGCAGCCCATGGTTGGCGCAGAACCGGGCGAAGGATTCGAAGGGATAGTCCAGCATATCGCGCGGCGGCGCCGACCAGATCGCCGCGCACATCGGCAGCAGATGATCGGCGACGAACGCCTTGCCGTAGCCGCCATGAGCCAGGAACTCGCCGAGGGTGCGCATCGCCCATTCCGGGCGACGGGCCTGCCGCGGCGCCTCGCGATAGAAGCGCGCGATGTCGCGCAGCATGCTCCAGAAGCGCGGCCGTAGCAGGTTGCTGCGCCGGGCCAGCAGCCCGTCGAGGGTGCCGCCGGAATATTCGAACCCGCCGCCATCCATGGAGACGGCGAGCGACATCTCGGTCGCGATGGTCGGCACGTTGAGGTGGCGGAACAAGGCCGTCAGGTTGGGATAGGTCTGTTCGTTGAACACAATGAACCCGGTATCGACGGGCACGCCGCCCATCGCGTCCGGCAGGGTCACGGTGTTGCTGTGGCCGCCCGGACGGGAGTCGCACTCATAGAGCGTCACCTGATGGCGGCGCGACAGCAGCCAGGCGGCGGAAAGGCCGCTGATGCCGCTGCCGATGACGGCGATGCGTTTGGATGACCCCCGGTAGTCCCGCCCGTGCCCGGACCAGCCGGCGGTTGACCGCGAGCCGTCGTCCGGACCAAATGTTCCCGCGCCCGCCGAAATGTCGTTTGGGGTCACCGTGCAGCTCGCTTCCACCCATGAACTTCGTGTCCTGCTTACGCGGTCGCCGGGGGCTTGGATCACCTCGTTGTCCGGTGATCCAAGGGGGGTCGGTTTCCGTATCTCATGGGATGATAAGCGCTCTTGCACAGAGGCCCGGCCCGTTCGCCCTGATCGTGCGCGCGCCCACGGCGCGGCGGCGCGGCATGGATAGAGACGCGGCACCCGGCGCCATCGACGCGGACCGGATGACCGGCCTGCTGATCCGGGTGGCCGCGTCCGACCGTGCGGCGTTCAAGGAGCTCTATGCGCATTACGGTCCGCGCCTGCGGACCTATATGCGCCGGCTGGGTGCGGATGCCGGCGCGGCGGAGGACCTGGCGCAAGAGGCGATGGCCACGGTCTGGAACAAGTCGCAGCTGTTCGATCCGGCGAAGGCCAATGCCAATACCTGGATCTTCACCATCGCGCGGAATCTGCGCATCGATCTGATCCGGCGGGAACGGCGGCCGGAGATCGACGCCGAGGATCCGACGATCGCGCCGCCGGCGCCGGACTCACCCGAACAGGCCGTCATCACCAACCGGGATGCGACGGCGGTGCGCGCGGTCCTGGCCACGCTGCCGGCGGACCAGGCCGCGGTGATCCGCATGTCGTTCTTCGAAGACCAACCGCATGGCGCGATCGCCGCCGCGCTCGGCGTGCCGCTGGGGACGGTGAAGTCGCGCATGCGGCTCGCCTTCCTGCGGTTCCGGAAAGCCCTTGGAGAGACGGAATGAAGCCCCAGCATCACCCGCCGGAAGAGTTCCTGCTGCAATACGCATCCGGCGCCGCGACCGAGCCCTTCGCGCTGGTGATCGCGGCCCACCTGGTCTATTGCGCCCAATGTCGCGCCGCCGTGGCGCAGGCGGAGGCGATCGGAGGCGCGCTCCTGGACGCGCTGGAGCCGGCATCCGCGGACCAGTCCTCCGTCGACCGCGACATTGCAAAGATCCTGGACCGCGCGGCGCGGCAACCCGAGCCGTTGCCGCGCGCCGTGCCGGCAAATCTTGCATCGCCGCTGGGCGCATATGTGGGAGACTTGAACCATGTGAGCTGGCGCCCGCTCGGCCCCGGCATCCAGCATTCCGTCCTGGCGAAGGACAAGCATGGCGCTGTCGCGCGCCTGTTGCGGATCGCGCCCGGCCGCAGCGTGTTCGGGCATAGTCACGGCGGCAACGAGCTGACCCTGGTGCTGGAGGGCAGCTACCGCGCCGGCGGCGCGCAGTTCCGCAGCGGCGATGTCGAGTGCGCCGACGAAACCGTGAGCCATCGGCCCGTCGCCGATCCCGGCGCCACCTGCATCTGCCTGGCCGTCACCGACCGGCCGCTGCGGTTTCACAATCTGCTCGGCCGCCTGATGCAGAACTTCATCCGAATTTAACGCGCGCCGCGGCGTTGGCGCGACACCGGAACCGGCGGTCATTTCGACATAGGCCCTGCGCAATCTCGGGTGTGGTCAAGGTCCGGGTTCGCGGCTAAAAGCCGGGGATGGCGCCCAAATTCCACGGCTATCTCTTCGCCCTCGCGGCGACGACGATCTTCTCCCTCCAGGACGCGGTCTCGAAGCATCTCGGCGAACATTATCCGCCGATCTTCATCACCATGATCCGCTATTGGGCATTCGCCGCCTTCTGCATCCTGTTGGTCGCACGGAAGCGGCGCGGCCTCAGGGCGGCGGCCAGCACGACGCGGCCGGTGCTGCAGATCTTCCGCGGCGTGCTGCTGGTGGTGGAGATCATGCTGGTCATCACCGCCTTCGCCCATGCGGGCCTGGCGCATTCGACCGCCGTCCTGGCGGCGACGCCGATCCTGGTCACCTTGCTCTCGATCCCGCTGCTGGGCGAGCGCGTGGGATGGCGGCGCTGGTCGGCGATCATCGCCGGCCTCGTCGGCGTGCTGCTGATCCTCAAGCCCGACGCCGGCGGCTTTCTCGACCCGTGGCTGCTCCTGCCGGTCCTCTGCAGCGCGATGTATGCGGTCTATCTGATCGCGACCCGGCTGGTCAGCCGCACCGACGCGCCGGCCACCAGCTTCTTCTATATCGGCGTCGCCGGCGCCGTGACGGCGACCCTGATCGGGCCGTTCTTCTGGGCCGACCTCCAAGGCTGGGACCGGGCCTGGATGGGCCTTTTGTGCATCACCGGCATGACGGGGCATTACCTGGTGATCCGCGCCTACGAGCTGCTCGACGCTTCCGCGGTGCAGCCGATCTCTTACCTCAGCCTGGTCTATGCCTCCTTGTTCGGAATCCTGCTCTATGGCGAGACCTTGACCTGGAACATCGTTGCCGGCTCCGCGATCGTGGTCGGCGCCGGCATCTTCACCTTCTGGCGGGAATATGTGCTCCGCCATCAAGCGCCGGTCGAAGCCGTGCGGTCGCGCGGCGACGCCGGAGCCGCATAGTCAGAGCCTTCAGCCGCGGCGCGCCGCGTCGATCTTGGCGACGTCGATCTTGGTCATGTCCATCATCGCCGCGAAGGCGCGCTTGGCTTCGGCGCCGCCCGCCTGCATCGCCTCGGTCAAGGTGCGCGGCGTGATCTGCCAGTTGATGCCCCATCTGTCCTTGCACCAGCCGCAGGCGCTTTCCTTCCCGCCATTGCCGACGATGGCGTTCCAGTAGCGGTCGGTCTCCGCCTGGTCGTCCGTGGCGATCTGGAACGAGAAGGCTTCGCTGTGCTTGAAGGCCGGCCCGCCATTGAGGCCGATGCAGGGGATGCCGGCGACGGTGAATTCGACCACCAGTACGTCGCCTTCCTTGCCGGACGGATAGTCGCCGGGCGCGCGCCAGACGGCGCCGACCGCGCTGTTGGGGAAGGTCTTGGCATAGAAGCGGGCCGCGGCCTCGGCATCCTTGTCGTACCACACACAGATGGTGTTCTTGGCAATCGCCATGGTCGGTCCCTTTCGCTGTTGCAGCACCCCGACCATAGAATGCAATCGCGCCCTGTCACGTTCCGTCAGCAACGCCGGAAAGACTTGCGGTCTGGCGAATTCCCGCCTCGCTCGCGATCCGGGTTTCTGCTGCGCCTTGCGCCATTGGGCCAAGGTCCAATGATCTGATCGCCCGGCACGCATTATTCTTGGCGCGGATCGGGGTTCCGGCGCCGGCGGCGAATCCCGCGCGGGCCCGAATTCAGGCGCAATGAATGATCCCTGCCCACGTGAGCGGAGGTGGGTCATGAAGATCGTGGCGGCATCGATCGGACTGGGCGTCGGATTGCTGGCGGCGTCGCCGGCCTCGGCCGGCCCGTGCAGCGGCGAGATCAGGACCGTGATCGAAACGCTTACCCAGGCGTGGGCGAGCAGCCATTCCGCGGCACCAAGCGCTTCGCACATGCCACGGGCGCCGGCCAGCGCGGGCAGTCCGCCGGCGAATCCGTTACAGCCCATCCAGCCGCCCAAAATCTCCGGCGCCGGCACGACGCCAAAGGCGCCGTCGACGGCGGGGGCTCTGCCGCCAAATCCGCTCGAACCCATCGGGGGCGGCAAGCCAACGGATATCGGGACGATGGCGGGCGGCGATGCCGCCGTGGCGCTGCAACATGCGTGGGAGCTGGATCACGCCGGCCAGGAAGCCGCCTGCATGGCCGAGATCGCCAGGGCCAAGGCGCTCCTCGGCATTCAGTAGGATATGATCGTCGCGACCGCCGATGTGTTACCGATGTAGCGGTCGCGCCGGTTCCTCTCCGCGCGGTTGAAAGACGTCCGTTTGCGACCCATCTCGTCCCGGCGACGAGGCTGTTGAGGCGTCGCTGAAGCTGCGCCGGCATCTGAGTGGAGTCGATCCATGGAATTGAATGCGGATTTCTCGCAGCCCGTCACCCTTCACACCGCGGCCATGGCGTGGCGGCCGTCGCCGATGGCGGGCGTCGACCGCCGCATGCTCGACCGGATCGGCGAGGAGGTGGCGCGCGCCACCTCCATCGTTCGCTACGCGCCGCACAGCCACTTCTCGCCCCACACCCATGGCGGCGGCGAGGAATTCCTGGTCCTCGAAGGCGTGTTCCAGGATGAGCATGGCGATTATCCCGCCGGCTCCTATGTGCGCAATCCGCCGACCTCGCGCCACACGCCGGGCTCGGAGCCGGGCTGCGTCATCTTCGTGAAATTGTGGCAGTTCGACCCCGACGACCGGACGCAGGTGCGCATCGATACCGGCAAGGCCGCCTTCACGCCGGCGGCGGACCGGGCCGGCGTGGAGATCCTGCCCTTGTTTCATGATGCGCGCGAAGAGGTGCGGCTGGAACGCTGGGCGCCGGAGGCCGAGATCGCGCTGGGCGCGGCCGGCGGGCTGGAGCTGCTGGTGCTCGAGGGCGGATTCCGCCACGGAAGCGAGGAACTCGCCGCGCGATCCTGGCTGCGTTTGCCCGATGGTGCCATTTTGCGCGCGCAGGCCGGCGCGCAGGGCTGCAGGCTGTGGCTGAAGACCGGGCACCTGGTCCATGCGCGGGCCGCTCCCGGCCCGCGCTGATCAGCGCACGTAGCTCGCCCCGTTGATGTCGAAGGTCGCGCCGGTCATGTGGCGCACCTGGTCGGCGCAGAGGAAGGCGGCCAGCGCGCCGCATTCCTCCGGCCGCACCATGCTGCCAAGCGGGATCTCGGCGACGATGCGCTCCACGCCCGCATCGTCCAGGCCGGTATAGGCCATCTCCGTGTCGGTGAAGCCGGGGGCGATGGCGAAGGCGAGGATGTTGTCCGTCGCATAGCCGCGCGCGATGGTCTTGGTCAGGGCGACGAGCGCGCCCTTCGACGCGGCATAGGGCCATTGGTCGGGCGCGTCGCCGCGATGGGCGGCGCGGCTCGCCACATTGATGATCTTGCCGCCGCCATGCCGGCGGAAATGCGGGATCGCCAGCTTGCACAATTCGGCGGGTGCGTGGAGGTTGACCTGCAGCACCCGCGCCCAGGCGTGGCGCCAGGTTGCGCTGTCAGCCTCGACCGCGACCGGCTCGAAGATGCCGGCATTGTTGACCAGCACGTCGATGCGCGGCGCCGCCTTGACCGCCGCCTGCCAGAGCGCGGCCGCCGCATCGGCCTGCTCGAGATCGGCCTGGATCAGGTGGCACTGCTTCGCGCCGATCTCGTCGCGGATCGCCTCGGCGGCATTGGCGCTCTTCGCGTAATGCAGCAGCACCCGGCCGCCCGCCGCGGCGACCGCGCGCACGATCGCGGCCCCGATGCCGCGCGAGCCGCCGGTCACCAACACGTTCTTGCCTGAAAGATCGATCATCGCGCCTCCTCCGGTCTCGTTCCGCGCATTCCGGATGAAAGACAGAATCTGTTCATTGCCGGTTCAGCCGCAGGATGTGCAGATTATCGAACGCGCGTCCATGCTCCGCGCGTCGGCTCCGTGGCGCCCTCATGGAGTCCATGGCCGGCGGCCGCTGCTTGGGGACGACGCCAATCATGCCGCCGGTCGTCACCAATGCCGACAGAGCGCGGCGCGCTAGATCCGCGCCACGATGAAGATGCGGTTGAAGGCGAGCAGCGTCTTTCCGTCCGGCTGCGGCGGATAGGCGGCTGCGGTGCGCGCCGCATAGGCGTCGTGGAACTTCGTGCGCTCAGGCTCGGCCAGCGCTTCGAGATAAGGCCGCAGCGCCGTGCCCTTGGTCCAGGCGACGACCGGATTGTCGCCCTCCAGCACATGGAGATATTCCGTCTCCCAGATGTCGAGCTGTTTCACCAGCGGCGCGAGGATGCGGTAATAGGCGGCCGCCGTGTCGACCAGGCGAGGGCGCACCGCGGCCAGACGCGCGGACCAAGGGCCG
>DASZQC010000103.1:0-5694 GCA_035549815.1 Dongiaceae bacterium | reverse complement strand
TGTCAGCGCTCGACGAACTCGTCGCGTCGATAACCCTGCAGATACAGCAGCCCGGTCGGCCCGGCATAGTCGATCCAGACCGGGATCTCCTGCTTCACCTTCGGCTTGCCCTGGAAGGCGATGCCGAGGCCGGCGGTCTTCAGCATCGGGATGTCGTTCGAGCCGTCGCCGATGGCGAGGGTCGCGGGCAACGGCACGGAACGCTCGGTGCTGAGGCGGACGAGCGTGTCGACCTTGGCTTGCGGGTCGATCAGCGGCGGCGGGATGCGGCCGGTGAGCTTGCCGCCCTCCATCTCGAGATCGTTCGCCACGTCGCAATCGAAGCCGATCATCTCGCGCACGCGGCCGGTGAAATAGGTGAAACCGCCGGAGACCAGGGCGGTATAGGCGCCGCTGGCGCGCATGGTGGCAATCGCGGTCTTCATGCCTGGCGTCGGCTTGATCGTCAGGCAGGTCTGCTCCAGCGCATCCTCGCCTAAGCCCCGCATCAGCGCGACCCGCGCGACCAGCGTCTCGGCAAAGCTCATCAGCCCGTTCACCGACTGGCGGGTGAGGTTGTCGATCTCATCCTTGTGCGGCGTGTAGTTGGAGAGTTCGTCCAACGTCTCGCCGATGATGGCGGTGGCATCCATGTCGGAGATCAGCAATTGCTTGCGGCGGTTCTGCGCCGGCAGCACGTTGATGTCGACCGGCACGTCGCTCAAGCGGCGGCGCAGCTCCTCCAGTACGGCGGCGTCGTCGCCGGCGAAGCGCCATTCCGCCGCACGCTCCGGATCCAGCCAGGTGACGGGGCGCGCTGTCGCGTTCGCGGCCTCCAAGCCGTGATTGACCCGTTCGAGCAGGGCCGGTGTAAGCTCCGCGGCGTCGGGAGACGAGATGAGCGACAAGACGAAGTCCATGGCGAGCGCGGATATAAGCGAGAGCGGGGGCCGGCACAAGCTGCAACCATCGGGACGGCTACCGGTCGGGCAGCAACCGGTCCTGGTCGTCGCCGGCCCGACGGCGAGCGGCAAGTCGGCCCTGGCCTCGCGCCTGGCGCGCGAGCTGGATGGCATCGTCATCAATGCCGATTCCATGCAGGTCTATCGCGACCTGCCGATCCTCACCGCGCAACCGAACGCGGCGGAGATGCAGGCCGTGCCGCACCGGCTCTATGGCTTTCTGGCGCTGGACGATGCCTGCACCGCCGACCGCTGGGCAACACTGGCGCGGGCCGAAATCGATGCCGCGCATCGGGCGGGCAAGCTGCCGGTGCTGTGCGGCGGCACCGGCCTTTATCTGCGCGGGCTGATGCAGGGTTTTTCGCCGATCCCCGACATTCCGGCCGATGTGCGCGCGGCGGCGCGTGCGTTGCTGAAGCAGATCGGCTCGGCCGCGCTGCGTGGGCGCCTGGCGGAGCATGATCCGGAGATCGCCGCGCGGCTGCATCCCAACGATCCGCAGCGCATCGCGCGCGCCTGGGAAGTGTGGCTGGCGACCGGCCGGCCGCTCTCCGCGTGGCAGAAGCTGCCGCCGACGCCGCCCGCCGGCCTGGCCTTTCTGACCTTCGTCATCCTGCCGGAGCGTGGCGCCCTCTATCGCGCCTGCGATGCGCGGTTCCTGGCCATGCTGGAGCGGGGCGCGTTGGAGGAGGTCAGACATGCTCTATCGCTCTATCCGCCGGAGCGGCGCAAGGAAGGCGGCGCCAAGGCCCTTGGATTTGCCGAACTGGCGCAATGCGTGGATCATCCGGATCGGCTGGACCAGGCCGTTTTGGCGGCGCAGCAGGCGACCCGGAACTACGCCAAGCGGCAGGTGACCTGGTTCCGTCATCAAATGGCAAATGGGAATTTTATGTCTCCAGATATGGGAGATATGCAATTTTCAGAAAGTTCCCATGCGGGAATGCGCCAGAAAATTCGCGATTTCTTGTTGACCCTCCGGTGATCAAACACTAGGGTCCAGCCGCCGCACGGGCGAGATGCCCGGCGAAACAGGCTATTTTGCTGTGTCAGGTGGGACGGGACAAAGGGTGGGCGCCATGGCGATCGAACCAATTCCAGGGGCGGAAATCGTCGTTAAGGCCTTGATCGATCAGGGAGTCGAGGTGATTTTCGGCTATCCCGGCGGCGCCGTCCTTCCGCTCTATGACGCGCTCTTCAAGCAGAACCAGATCCGCCACATCCTGGTCCGGCACGAGCAGGCGGCGGTCCACGCCGCCGAGGGTTATGCGCGCTCGACCGGCAAGGTCGGCGTGGTGCTGGTGACCTCCGGCCCCGGCGCTACCAATGCGGTGACCGGCCTGACCGATGCGCTGATGGATTCCGTGCCGATCGTCTGCCTGACCGGCCAGGTGCCGACGCACCTGATCGGCAACGACGCCTTCCAGGAGGCGGATACGACCGGCATCACCCGCCCGGTGACCAAGCACAATTACCTGGTCAAATCGATCGGCGACCTGTCGCGCGTGATCCACGAGGCCTTCCATGTCGCCCGCACCGGCCGGCCCGGCCCGGTGGTGGTCGATCTGCCGAAGGACGTGCAGCAGGCGAAGCACGAATATGTCAACCACGCCAACCAGCGGCATCGCTCCTACAATCCGCAGGTGAAGCCGGACCGCGCGGCGATCGAACGCGCCGTCGATCTGATGGCGAAGGCGGAAAGGCCGCTGTTCTATATCGGCGGCGGCGTGGTCAATTCGGGTGCCGCCGCAGCGCAATTGCTGACCGAATTCGTGCGCCTGACCGGCTTCCCCTGCACGCAGACCTTGATGGGCCTTGGCGCCTTCCCGGGCTCCGATCCCTTGTCGGTGGGCATGGTCGGCATGCACGGCATGTACGAAGCCAACCACGCGATGCACGATTGCGACGTGATGATCAATATCGGCGCGCGTTTCGACGACCGGGTGACCGGGCGCCTGAACGCCTTTTCCCCGAATTCGGTGAAGATCCACGTCGATATCGATCCCTCTTCGATCAACAAGAACGTCCATGTCGACCTTGCGGTGGTCGGCGATGTCGGCCACGTGGTCGAGGACCTGATGCGGGTGTGGAAGTCGCGCCAGGTGAAGCCGAACGGCAAGGCGCTGGCCGCCTGGTGGGACCAGATCAACAAGTGGCGCGCGCGGGAATGCCTGCGCTATCGCCCGGCCGCCGACGTGATCAAACCGCAATATTCGCTGCAGCGCCTCTATGAGGCGATCAAGGGCCGCGACTATTTCATAACCACCGAGGTGGGCCAGCACCAGATGTGGGCGGCTCAGTTCATCAAGTTCGAGAAGCCGAACCACTGGATGACCTCCGGCGGCCTCGGCACCATGGGTTACGGACTGCCCGCCGCGATCGGCGTGCAGATCGCGCACCCGGAGGCGCTGGTCATCGACGTGGCCGGCGAAGCCTCCATCCTCATGAACATCCAGGAGATGGCGACGGCCTCGCAATACCGCCTGCCGGTGAAGCTGTTCATCATGAACAACCGCTGGATGGGCATGGTGCGCCAGTGGCAGGAGCTGCTGCATGGCGGCCGCTATTCCGAAAGCTACAGCGATTCCCTGCCGGATTTCGTGAAGCTGGCCGACGCCTTCGGCTGGACCGGCCTGCGCGTCACCAACCCGAAGGACATGGACGCGACGATCAAGACCATGATCGAGACTCCGGGCCCGGTCATCGTCGATGTCGCGGTCGACGAGAAGGAGAATTGTTTCCCGATGATCCCGTCGGGCGCGGCGCATAACGAGATGCTGCTGGGTCCGGAGGATCAGCGCGCGGGCGCGGTCTCGGAAGAGGGGATGGTGCTGGTGTAGCGCGGCCTGTCGAGGGCCATGCCGCATCGGAGATCAGGGAGTTACGGGTGTCACAGCAACAGATCGAGCGTCACACCATTTCCGTGGTGGTGGATAACGAGGCCGGCGTGCTCGCGCGCGTCATCGGCCTGTTCTCCGGGCGCGGCTACAACATCGAAAGCCTCACGGTGGCCGAGGTCGACGCGCAGCGGCATTTCTCGCGCATCACCGTCGTCACCAGCGGCACGCCGATGGTGATCGAGCAGATCAAGAACCAGTTGCGTCGCCTGGTGCCGGTGCATCGCGTCACCGACCTGACCGTCGAGGGCCCGTCGCTGGAGCGCGAGCTGGTGCTGGTGAAGGTGAAGGGCACCGGCGACAAGCGCGTGGAATCCTTGCGCATCGCCGACATCTTTCGCGCCCGCGTGGTGGATTCCACCATCGAATCCTTTGTCTTCGAGATGACCGGATCGACCGAGAAGCTGACCGCCTTCATCAATCTGATGCAGCCGCTCGGCCTGGTCGAGGTTTCGCGCACGGGCGTTGTCGCCATCTCGCGCGGGCCGGAAGCCGTCTGAGGCGCCGCGATGGCTCTTGTCGAATTCGGACCGCCGATCCCGCTGGCCCTCGCCAAGAAGGTCGCCGCGCGCGCCGAGGCCGAGGCGCAGGCCAACGGCTGGGCGCTGGTGTTCGCGATCATGGATAGCGGCGGCAACCTGGTGCTGCTGCACAAGATGGATCACGCGCAACTGGGCAGCGTCGCCATCGCCCAGGGCAAGGCGAAGACCGCCCTCAACTTCAAGCGCCCGACCAAGGCGATCGAGGATGCGATCATCGCCGGCGGCAAGGGCGTGCGCATGCTGGCGGTCGAAGGGCTCTATCCGATGGAAGGCGGCGTGCTGCTGATGCAGCATGGCAAAATCATCGGCGCCATCGGCGTTTCCGGCGCGTCGTCGGACCAGGACGGCCAGGTCGCCGCGGCCGCGATAACAGAGATCAAGGACTAGAGCGTAACCCGGCGGTCTGCGGCGAACAAAGTCGCTTCCGCCGATCCGATATTGCCGAATGCAAGGAGAGGCAGATGAGAGTCTACTACGATCGCGACGCAGACGTGAACCTGATCAAGGGGAAGAACATCCTTGTGGTCGGCTATGGCAGCCAGGGTCACGCCCATGCGCTGAACCTGAAGGACAGCGGCGCCAACAATGTGCGGGTCGCGCTGCGCGCCGGCTCCGCCACCGCGAAGAAGGCGGAGGCCGCGGGCCTCAAGGTCATGACGCCGGCCGAAGGCGCCAAGTGGGCCGATCTCGTCATGGTGCTGACGCCGGACGAATTGCAGGCGAAGCTCTACACCGACGACCTCGCCGCGAACATGAAGCAGGGCGCGGCGCTCGCCTTCGCGCACGGCCTCAACATCCATTTCAAGCTGATCGAGCCGCGCGCCGATCTCGACGTCATCATGATCGCGCCGAAAGGCCCGGGCCACACCGTGCGCGGCGAGTTCGTGAAGGGCGGCGGTGTGCCGTGCCTGGTCGCGGTGGCGCAGAACTCGTCCGGCAATGCGCTGGAGCTGGCGCTGTCCTATGCCAGCGCCATCGGCGGCGGCCGCTCGGGCATCATCGAGACCAACTTCCGCGAGGAATGCGAAACCGACCTGTTCGGCGAGCAGGTGGTGCTGTGCGGCGGCCTGACCGCGCTGATCCAGGCCGGCTACGAGACCCTGGTCGAGGCGGGCTACGCGCCCGAGATGGCCTATTTCGAGTGCCTGCACGAGGTGAAGCTGATCGTCGACCTCATCTATGAGGGCGGCATCGCCAACATGCGCTACTCGATCTCCAACACCGCGGAATACGGCGACTACACCCGCGGTCCCCGGATCGTGACCGAGGAGACCAAGAAGGAGATGAAGCGCGTGCTGGAGGACATCCAGTCCG
>DASZQC010000102.1:0-6512 GCA_035549815.1 Dongiaceae bacterium | reverse complement strand
CATTTTGCTGCGGAATTGCTGCAGCAAAGGCCGGCTCCACCAGCCCACCAGCCGCCCGGTGGACGTCTTAAACTAAGCCATTATAAAAACTCGTTTTGCTGCACCATTTGCTGCAGCAAATCACTCCGCCGCCTTACCTGCGGCCGAGGCTGGCGGGGCGGCTGAAACCGGGGGCGTGGCGCCAATCGGCGTTGCTGCTGCGGCGGCCAGCATTGCGGCGGCGTTGCGGGCGCTTTCTTCCATCCAGCGGGCGGCGACGACCGGCTTGGCCAGCAGGCCGCGGGTGGCGATGTCGGGGATCTTGTCGCGCTGATAGACCATGTAGAAGGCGTTCCACACCCGCGCCAGGCGGATGACGTGCAGGTCGTCGGCGACCGAGGTGAACATGCAATTGAACATGCCCTCGATCTCCTCGTCGCCGGCGCTGTCCACCTTGGCGCGGAAAGCCTCCGGCTCGACCAGGATCTGCAGGGCGCAGCGGCGGAAATGGGCGCTGTCGCCGATCCGCGCCAAATCGAAGATGGTGCGCACGTTGATCTGCCGCAGCGCCGCCGTCTTCTTCGGGCCCACCGCGGTGATGAGCTGGGCCTGGGCGATCCAGTCGATGATCTCCAGGATGTTGTAGGGCGTCTCGACATAGAGCAGGACGGGATTGGCGGTCGCCAGGTTCTGCACGTCCTCATATTCCAGCTCTTCCAGCCGGAACTGCACGTAGTGCGACAGGCCGTCGATCATGTCCAAGGGCAGCGAGCTGCGTAGCGCGCCGGCGTCCGGATGCGGCCGCTTCACGGTGAATTCCTGGCCGCGCTTCATGATGTAGTCCATGCCGGCCGCCGGATAGAAGCCGAGCAGGAAGGCGGCGAGCACCGCGAGGTAGGTGGCGATGCCGGATTCCGTGGCCGTGGCGTCGTCCGGCAGGATGGCGTTGGTGAAGATCGTGTGACGGATGGTCAGCGCGATGGCCAGCGCCAGCAGGATGCGCATGCCGCAGAGCAGGAAGGAATAGGGCGTCAGGTCGTAGTTGTTCACCCGCCGGATCAAATAGAGCACGCACCACAGATAGGCGCCGGCAAAGGCGAAGCTCAGCATCACCGCGCTGTTGTGGGCGTAAGCGAGGTCGGCGGCGAGGTCGCCGCTGCCCGGGCGCAGGCCCAAGAGCAGGATCTGCGCGCTCAAGGGCAGGCAGGCCTTGGCCGAGGCGCCGCAGCCCGGCCCGACGCTGACCCAGCCGCTGACGAACAGCCGGTCGACGAAAAAAGCGACGATGATGGCGAAGACCACGACGCTGAAGCCGTAGAGCAGCACCGGCAGCATGCGGCCGAAGAATTCCCGCAGCCGCAGCGACAGGCGCTCCGCCGCCACGGCGTCGGAGGGAACCGGCACGATCGGCGTATCCAGGTATTTGCAGCGCACGGAATCGAAGGTCGGGTCCATCAGGGCTTCCTGCGGGTCCAGGGTCTCGTCCTGGTTCGGCTTCAGGAAGCTCGCCTCGAGGCGCAGGAAGGTCTCGGCGCGGATCTGCTTCACCGCTCGCTTGCCGATGATGATGAGCAGCGGCACCGCGATGCTGACCACCATGGTGGCGATGGCGGTCCAGATCGAGCCATAGCCGAGCAGGACCTGGTGCAACTGATCCAGCAGGTCGCCGAACGACGCTTCTTTCATAGGTTCCTCCCCCGAAGAACGCCCGATCGAGGCGGATCGAAATGGAACGGGCGCGCGCCCAAGCGCCGCACACTCAAACGCCGCACATCCTGGGGAGCCACGAAATATGGGGCTCGACGGCGGGCGCCTTCATGGGACTGTGGATAAGTTGGGTACGATTAGCACCGGCCGGCGGCTTGGACCATCCGCATTCCGCCGGCCCGGCCAATTAGTTGCGCTTTTCCACAACCTCACAACTGCTTGATCGGGGCGGGAAATTCGGCTCCCGAGAGGGTGCGTGACTGATCTTTCATTTGACAGGCGGCGGGGAATGGCTTAATTCGTTAATCACGGTCCGCATAAGACCGCCTGCCACAGACACCCGCCTGGGTGACCCGAACCTCGCAAAACTTTCCGACCCGTCACCAACCGATTTGCGTTGCGAGGTCCGTTCCAAGGTTCACCGGGGCAAAGTCTAAGCCGGGTGCTGGTTGGCAATTTCGTCGCGCGGAACCGACCGCCAAGAACCCCTTCCGGCCCGGAACATTCCCAACCCGGCAGGCGTTCCCGATGGCGGTGTGACTGAACCACCCCCCAATCAAACGACATGCAAACCTCCCCCCAAAGAAGCACCTCCGAAGAAGCGTCCATGAATCTCCAAGACCTGAAGCGCAAGACCCCGGCAGAGCTCCTGGAGTTCGCCGAGAGCCTGCACATCGAGAATGCCAGCACACTGCGCCGGCAGGACATGATGTTCGCCATCCTGAAGCAGCTCGCGGAAACCGACACCGCCATCATGGGCGACGGCGTCCTCGAAGTGCTGCCGGACGGGTTCGGCTTCCTGCGCTCGCCGGAAGCGAACTACCTGCCCGGCCCCGACGACATCTATGTGAGCCCGAGCCAGGTGCGGCGCTTCGGCCTCCGCACCGGCGACACGGTCGAGGGCCAGATCCGCAGCCCCAAGGACGGCGAGCGTTATTTCGCGCTGCTCAAGGTCAACAAGATCAATTTCGACGATCCGGAGAAGATCCGGCACCGGATCAATTTCGACAACCTCACGCCGCTCTATCCGGATGAGCGCCTGAAGCTCGAGAACGAGGATCCGACGCGCAAGGACATCACCAGCCGCGTCATCGATCTGATCTCGCCCCAGGGCAAGGGCCAGCGTTCGCTGATCGTGGCGCCGCCGCGCACCGGCAAGACCGTGATGCTGCAGAACATCGCCCACTCGATCTCCGCCAACCACCCGGAATGCTACCTGATCGTGCTCTTGATCGACGAGCGCCCGGAGGAAGTCACCGACATGTCGCGCTCGGTGAAGGGCGAGGTGATCTCCTCCACCTTCGACGAGCCCGCCTCGCGCCACGTGCAGGTGACCGAGATGGTGCTGGAAAAGGCCAAGCGCCTGGTCGAGCATAAGCGCGACGTGGTGATCCTGCTGGATTCGATCACCCGCCTCGCCCGCGCCTACAACACCGTGGTGCCATCGTCGGGCAAGGTGCTGACCGGCGGTGTCGACGCCAACGCCTTGCAGCGGCCGAAGCGCTTCTTCGGCGCCGCGCGCAACATCGAGGAAGGCGGTTCGCTCACCATCGTGGCGACGGCCCTCATCGATACCGGCAGCCGCATGGACGAAGTGATCTTCGAAGAGTTCAAGGGCACCGGCAACTCGGAAATCATCCTCGACCGCAAGCTCTCCGACAAGCGCACCTTCCCGGCCATCGACATCACCAAGTCTGGCACCCGCAAGGAGGAGCTGCTGGTCGACAAGGGCACGCTCAGCAAGATGTGGGTGCTGCGCCGCATCCTGATGCCGATGGGCGTCACCGACGCGATGGAGTTCCTCTTGGACAAGCTGAAGCACAGCAAGACCAACAACGACTTCTTCCAGTCGATGAACCAGTAGCGTTCATCGCTTCGGTTCAAACAAGAACGGCGCGGAGAGCAATCTCCGCGCCGTTTTCTTTGCTGGCACATTCTCTCTACCGTCATCACCGGGCGAAGACCCGGTGATCCAAGTTCCCATCGAGCACACCAGTCAACACTTGGATTGCCGGGTCAGGCTCGGCAATGACGAAGTAAAGAAACGGGGAAGGCGCGCATCCGCCTGGTTCGTGGTCGCGTAACTCCACCGAAGCGCGTCGGTTGTCCCCGGTGGGTGGCGCAGCCCCATCGACGGCCGGCGGGCTTCGGACGGATTGCGGCCTCGGCCGCAATCCGTCTTCGGACATTTTGCGGCCGGCGGGCCTTTACCTGAAGCGCTCAATACGGGCGGGTTGCCGCGTGGATCACGCGGGGCGCGAAAATATACCCGTGGCCCATAACAGAACCGCGCCGCATCCCCTGCCGTATAGGTGATTGATGATGCGGATCCTGGACCGGCCACAAGCCCTCCGCATTTTCAGATCGATCGCCTTCACATCGCAGACATAGGGAGTCATTCATGCTGCGCAAATCGCTTTTGACCGCCACCATTCTGTTCCCCCTTCTTGCCGCCTGTTCGTCGACCAATGCCGACACCGCCGCAACGAAGGATATCGTCGACACCGCCGCCGGCGCCGGCCAGTTCAACACCCTCCTGGCCGCGGCCCAGGCGGCCGATCTGGTCGGCACCTTGAAGGGTCCCGGCCCCCTCACCGTCTTCGCACCGACCGACGCGGCCTTCGCCGCGTTGCCGGCCGGTACCGTCGACAACCTGTTGAAGCCGGAGAACAAGGACCAGCTGGTGAAGGTCCTGACCTATCATGTCGTCGCCGGCGAAGTGATGGCGGCCGATGTGGTGAAGCTCAGCTCCGCCACTACGGTCGAAGGCGCCGACGTCGCCATCGATGCCTCGAGCGGCAAGGTGATGATCAACAACGCGCAGGTGGTGCAGGCCGACGTGGATGCCAGCAATGGCGTCATCCATGTCATCGACAAGGTGCTGCTGCCGCCGATGTAGGCATAACGCTTCTCAAACACGGGTGCGCCCCGCCGCCGGATCGATTATGATCCGCGGCGGCGCGCGATCCTTGTGCGCGAGAAGCCGGAGATGCGGATGCTGCGCAGAACATTACTGGCCGGATTGGCGACCCTGCCCTTGGTTGCGGCCTGCCAGTCCGGCGGGTCCGGCTCCTCCGGGTCGAAGGCGCCCAGCGCGCTCGACGAGGATATTCCGGGGCGGCTCACCGCGCTGCGCCAATTCACACAGCTTTTGAAGTCGGCGCAGATCGCCGGCCTCATGGGCACGCTGCAGAGCAAAGGTCCCTACACCCTGTTCGCGCCGACCGACCGCGCCTTCGAAAACCTCGACGACAGGGACCTGCAGGCGCTGCAGAAGGACAAGGCGCGGCTGAAGCGCGTTCTGGAATATCACCTGGTGCGCGGGCGCTTCGGTCGCGGCGATTTCGTGGCGCAGAAAACCGTCCAGACCGTCGCCGGCCCGCGCCTCACCATCCGCAAGATGGGCCAGGTGATCAAGATCAACGAGGCGAATATCGAGACCGAGAATATCGGCGCCAGCAACGGCGTGATCCACGCCATCGACATGGTGCTGATGCCGCCGCGCGGCAGTTAGGACGCTACTTGCGGAACGCCGCGTCGATCAGGGTCTCGGCGATCTGCTTGGCCGTGGTCGCGGCGTCGGGGCGGGCGGAGACTTGCGCCACGGTGGTGGCGCCTTCGAACAGCAGGGCGATCTGATCGGCCAGCAGATCGGGATTCGCGGCGCCGCCGAGTTTCGCCTGCTCGCGCGCGAAGCCGCGCAACAGGGTCTTGAAGCGCCGCGCGCAGGCATTGATGGGATGGCCGGGCTCCGAATATTCCACCGCCGCGTTGACGAAGATGCAGCCGTAGAAATCCGGATCGGAGAACCAGCTCTTCGCCATCTCGAACAAGGTGAGCAGGCGCTGCTTCGGATCGTCGGACGCGGCCGTCACCATCGGAATGAACTGATCGGCGAAGGTCGCTTCCTTGCGCGCCAACGCGGCCAGGATCAGCTCCTCCTTGGAGGGGAAGTGGGCATAGAGCGTCTTCTTCGCCACCTTGGCCGCGGCGACGATGCGGTCGACGCCGGTCGCATGGAAGCCATAGCGGTTGAACAGGGCGCTGGCGGTATCGATCAAGCGCTCGCGGGCGGTGGTGATGGATTGAACCTGGGACTGACTCTGGTCGCTGCTCATCGGCACTCTCGGATCAAAATGGCGGATCAAGGTGGACTTTCCTGCGTGGCCTTTTCCCAGACGACCTGGCTCGCGGATATATGACAGATGCGTCGCTGCATACAGCCGCGCAAGTCCATGGCCCATCACGCATCGTTATAAAACGGTTTCGATCTTTCACGGCAGCGTGATTTGACGCGGAAACAGTTCTGTCTACATCATCGCATCACGACATTCGGGCGTAGCTATTCCCAACAGACCTTCAACGCGCCGGGCGGAATTTTCCGGCGCCGCATTTTGCAATTGTCGGGCTTCCCAGGCGGTGATCCGCAGCTAACCAGCCTGGGCGGCGCCGGCGATCGATCGGCCGCCGGAGCGATCCGGCGGCCGATCCTGCTTTTAGTTCAAGGGATTAGCACGGTCGAGCCGGTGGTCTTGCGGGCCTCCAGGTCGGCGTGCGCCCGGGCGGCGTCCTTCAGCGGATAGGTCTGGCCGACCTTCATCTTCACCCAGCCCTTGGTGATGGCCTCGATCACCCGGCCGGCGCTGAGCTCCAGGTCGGCGCGGGTGGCGGTGTAGTCCATCAGCTTCGGCCGGGTCAGGAACAGCGAGCCCTGGGCGTTCAGCAACAGCGGCGAGATTTCCGCCACCGGGCCGGAGGCGTTGCCGAAGGTGACCATGTAGCCGCGCGGGCGCAGGCAATCCAACGACGGCAGGAACGTGTCCTTG
>DASZQC010000101.1:0-3049 GCA_035549815.1 Dongiaceae bacterium | reverse complement strand
AATCGCTGACGAATTTCCGCGCGTCGGCGTCGGACCATTTGGACTGCATTTACTTCTCCTAATGCCCTACCGCTTCGCAGCTTGAGGGCAATTATTCCTGCGTTTCAGGAAACAGGCTGCGTAAGCCTTCGGGGGTGGCGGCGCAAGTGCCGCGTTCGGTGATCAGGCCGGTAACCAGCCGGGCCGGCGTCACGTCAAAGCCCGGATTGGCGGCGCCGGAGCCGGGGGCGGCGATTTCCACCACTGTCACGGAACCGTCAGGAAGCCGGCCCGCCATCTTGAGCACTTCGTCTTCCGAACGTTCCTCGATCGGAATGTCGCCGCCGCTCTCAAGCGTCCAGTCGATGGTGGAGCTGGGCAGCGCCACATAGAACGGCACATTGTTGTCATGTGCCGCCAGCGCCTTCAGATACGTGCCGATCTTGTTGGCAACATCGCCATTGGCCGTCACACGATCGGTGCCCACGATCACCAGGTCGACCATCCCCTTCTGCATGTAATGGCCACCCGCATTGTCGGCGATGATGGCGTGGGGCACGCCATGGCTGCCGAGCTCGAAGGCGGTCAGCGAGGCGCCCTGGCCGCGCGGACGGGTTTCATCCACCCACACATACACGGCAATGCCCGCGTCATGCGCCATGTAGATCGGGGCGAGCGCGGTGCCGTAATCCACGGTCGCCAGCCAGCCCGCATTGCAGTGGGTCAGGATGTTGACCGTCCGGCCCGGCTTTGTCGCCGCCACCTGCTCGATGATCTTCAGGCCGTTCCAGCCGATCGCCTCGCTCATCGCCACGTCTTCGTCGGCGATCCTTGCTGCTTCCGTCCACGCCAGTTCGGCGCGCGTGCCGTGCGGCTGGTTCAGAAGAAGCCCGCGCATCCGCCACAGCGCCCATTTCAGGTTGATGGCGGTCGGGCGGGTTTCCTCCAGCATCTCCAGCGTCTTCTGGATGTTGTCGTCGCCGGCGTCCTCGCGCACCGCCAGGGCCAGGCCATAGGCGCCCACAACACCGATCAGCGGGGCGCCGCGCGTCTGCATGGATCTGATGGCATGGGCCGCTTCGCCCGCCGAGCGCAGCGTCAGGGTGACGAATTCGTGCGGCAGGCGCGTCTGGTCGATGATGCCGAACGCATCCTCGCCTATGGGCCAGACGGAGCGGTAATGCGTGCCGTTGATTTTCATGTCGCCCGGACCTTCAAGGCTGCGCCGGCACCGTTGCCTTCATGGAAGGGAACTCGCAAAACCTGTCATACCATGCCGCCAGCTGGGGGCGCGACGGCTTCCAATCAAGATCGGGAATGCGGAATTCGACATAACTGATGGCGCAGGCCACGGCGATCTCGCCGATGGTGGGCGGATCGGAGAATTTGCTGCGTTCCAACACGTCGAGCGTGGCGCCGATCGCCGCCATCTGGCGGGCGCGGGTGTTTTCCGGCGGCGGATTTTCACGCCCCAGCACGATCCACGCCACGGCGGCATCAGCCAGGCCGTCGCCCAGCGCCTGAAGCCCCAACGCCTTCCAGCGGCCGGAATTGTGCCTGAAGGCGCTCGTGCCGGGAAAGAATTTCCCGCCGCCGAGATCGTTGAGGTATTCGCAGATCACCGGACTGTCGATCAGGACCGATCCATCGTCCAGCACCAGCGCCGGAATCTTGCCCAGCGGATTGATGCGGCGGAAATTCTCGTCCTGTACCGGCAGGGTGCGAATCTCCTCCAGCTTCAGGCCCAGTTCGTGCGCGACCACCCGGCACTTGCGGGCGAAAGGCGAAGCCGTGTTGGAATAAAGTTTCATCCGCCTGTCTCCTCTCAGTGGCCTTCGAACGAGACCAGCGCCGTCACCGGCTTGCCCAGGGCGCGCAGCTTGTCGGCGCCGCCCAGTTCGGGCAGGTCGATGACGAACGAACAGCCGACCACCCGGCCGCCGGCGCGCTCCAGCAGCTTGATGCCGGCAAAGGCGGTGCCGCCGGTGGCGATCAGGTCGTCGACCAGAAGTACCTTGTCGCCCTTCTCGATCGCATCGATGTGGATCTCCACCCGGTCCTTGCCGTATTCCAGGTCATATTCTTCACCGATTACGGTATGCGGCAGCTTGCCCTTCTTTCGGATCGGCACGAAGCCCACCGACAATTGGTGCGCCACCGCGCCGCCCAGGATGAAGCCGCGCGCTTCCAGGCCCGCCACCCTGTCGATCTTCAAGCCGGCATAGGGCTGCACCAGCTGGTCGACCGCGGCGCGGAAGCCGCGCGCGTCGCCCAAAAGGGTGGTGATGTCGCGGAACATGATGCCCGGCCTGGGATAGTCGGGAATGGTACGAATGACGCTTTTGAAGTCCATCTCGCAGTCCTTTGGCTCATTTCCTCAAGACGCGGCCGGCGACCGCATCCAGCCTGGCGATCATCGCCGGGTCGCGCTTTTCCGGCGCCGTGATCAGGGCAAAATCCAGCACCGTTTCGGGCCGGTCGGGACAGGTCGAGGGCTGGCGTTCCGGCCCCAGCTTTGGCGCCACCGCCATGATCAGCCTGCGTGCATTCTCGGCGTTGGCGTGCATCACCTTGATCACCGCCTCGACCGTCACATGTTCATGCTCGTCATGCCAGCAGTCATAGTCGGTGACCATACAGACGATGGCGTAAGGAAGCTCGGCCTCACGGGCCAGGCGTGCCTCAGGCATCGCGGTCATGCCGATCACGCTGCAATCCCAGCCCCGGTAAAGGAAGCTTTCGGCGCGGGTGGAGAATTGCGGTCCCTCGATGCAGACATAGGTGCCGCCCTCACTGTGATCAATCTTCTGCTCGCGCGCCGCCAGGGTCAGCGCGCCGGAGAGGCGGGGGCAGACCGGGTGGGCCATGGGCACATGCGCCACCAGGCCGGGGCCGAAGAAGCTCTTCTCGCGCGCAAACGTGCGGTCGATGAACTGGTCGGCCATCACGAAAGTGCCGGGCGGCAGTTCCTCGCGCAATGATCCGCAAGCCGAAACGGAAATCACGTCGGTCACGCCCACGCGCTTGAGGGCATCGATGTTGGCGCGGTAGTTGATGGAGGTCGGCGTCT
>DASZQC010000100.1:0-10799 GCA_035549815.1 Dongiaceae bacterium | reverse complement strand
GTTGACCGGCGCCGAGCCGCCGCTCGATTTCGCCTTCGACCGCATCCTTGAAATCTCCATCGGCAGCCTGGTCGGCGTTGCCGTGTCGCTAGCGCTGCTGCCGTCACGGGCGCACGAGCAGATGTCGACCTCCGCGGCAAGGATCATCGACCTCAATGCCGACCTGCTGGGCCTGATCATCGACAATCTGCTGGCCGGCGCCGGCAGGCCGGCGCTGCAGCCGACCCATGTCGCGATCCGCGCTGCCCTGAAGAAGCTGGAGACCGCGGCGGAAGAGGCGGCGCGCGAGCGGCGCAGCCATCTGACCGACCTGCCCGACCCGGAGCCGATGGTGCGCACGCTCTATCGCGTGCGCCATGACCTGGTGATGGTGGGGCGCGCGACGGTCCGGCCGTTGCCGGCCGTCATCCTGCCGAGCCTGCAAGCGCCGTTGATCGAGCTGCGCAGCACCCTGCTGGAGTTCCTGAACGGCAGTTCCGCCGCCCTGCGCCAGGACGCCGCGGCGCCATCGCTCGAGCCGTCCGAGGCGGCGGTGAAGAAATACGGCCAAGCAATGGATATGTTGTGGTCGAACGAGACCATCCGGTCCCTGGCGGCGGAAGAGGCGGGCCGCATCTTCGCGCTGCGCTTCGCCCTGGAGCAACTGGGCCAGGATTTGCGCGACCTTGCCAACCGCATCGGCGAGCGTCAGCGGCCGG
The DNA here is from genome assembly GCA_035549815.1 of Dongiaceae bacterium. Lineage (GTDB taxonomy): Bacteria > Pseudomonadota > Alphaproteobacteria > Dongiales > Dongiaceae > Dongia_A. The sequence continues at coordinate 10,101 of DASZQC010000100.1, read as the reverse complement.
GGAAAATCAAGCGGGCGCGCGAAGCGCAATCGAGCTCCGGCGCGCCCGCCCGCAATCCTTAGCAGCGCGCCCTAGGCGCTTTTCAGATACTCCAGGAAATCTTCGACCTCGTTGCGCAGCGTGTCGGATTGCTTGGCCAGTTCGCCGGCGGCATCCAGCAACTGGCTGGACGACTTGCCGGTTTCCGTCGCCGCGTCGTTCACCCCCGTGATGTTGGCGGACACCTGCTGCGTTCCGGACGAGGCTTCCTGCACGTTGCGGGCGATCTCCTGTGTGGCCGCGCTCTGCTCCTCCACCGCGCTGGCGATGGTGGTGGAGATGTGATCGACCTCCTGGATCGTCTGGCCGACGCGCTGAATCGCGTGCACCGAATCGCCGATCGCGCTTTGGATCGCGGTGATCTGACTGGCGATCTCGTCGGTGGCCTTGGCAGTCTGGTTGGCGAGCGACTTCACTTCGTTGGCAACCACCGCGAAGCCCTTGCCGGCTTCTCCGGCGCGTGCCGCCTCGATCGTCGCATTGAGCGCTAGCAGGTTGGTCTGCGCGGCGATGTCGTTGATCAGATTGACCACCTGGCCCACCCTCTCCGCCGCTTCGGCGAGGACCTGGACCGTGGAGCTGGCGCGCTGCGCCTCGTCGACCGCGTCGCGGGCGACTTGCGTGGATTTCTCCACCTGCCGCGTGATCTCGGTGATCGAGGTGGACAATTCCTCCGCCGCCGCGGCGACGGTCTGCACATTGGCGGTCGCCTGCTGCGAGGCCGACGCGACCGTCTGCGATTGCCGCTGCGTCTCCTCCGCCGTTGCGCTCAGCGATTGCGCCGTGGATTGCATCTCGTTCGCCGCCGAGGCGACGATTCCGACCACGTCCTGGACGCGCCGGGCGATCTGGAACTGGCGCGTGACCATGGTCCAGATCAGCATCGGCCCGACATATTCGCCGTTCTTGTCGCGGATCGCAGAAATCTTGAAGTCGGCGGTATCCTCGCCCATCTGCACCTTCGCCTGATAGGGCAGGTTGGCCGGGTTCGACAGCAAGGCGCGCTGCTGCACCGGATCCTTGTGGAAGATATCGAACGAGCTGCCGACGATCTTGTCCGCCGCGACCGGCAGCAGATTCTTGCCCTCCAGCTCCTTCATCAGGTTCTGGCCCGCGTCATTGACATAGGTGATCTTGAAGTCGTTGCGCGCATCGGCCATCAGCAGGTTGACCGGCAATTGGCGGGTGATCTCGCTCAACTGGAACGCCTCGCGCACGGTCTTGGTGAGGGCCACCATCGCCTCCCACATGCGGCCGATCTCGTCGCGGCCGAGTTTCTGCGGGAAAGAGATCGCGTCGTCGCCCTTGGCCAGGCGGCTCATCGAATCCGTGACGTTGCGGATCGCCGGCACGATCGAGCGCGCGGTGAGGAAGGCGATCAGGCTCGCCAGCGCCATGCCGACGACCAGAAGCACCCATTCGACGATGGAAAGGAAGCTGACCGAGCTGGTGAGATCTTCGGTGTCATTCGACATCAACTGCCGCTGGTTGTCCTTCAGGCCGCCGCTGCGCGAGCCGTCGGGTTGCAGTTCGCCCACCAGCTTGTCCAGGATTTGGTTGGCGACGGGCGCCGCCTCGGTCGCCAGGATCTTCACCGGCATGTTCCAGGCGTCGGATTCGCGGATCTCGAACATCTGCGCCGGCAGCGGCTCGAACTCGGCGAAAGTCTTGCGCAGGTCGATGAAGGCGACGGACTGGACCTCGGTGAAGAGGTACTGCTGCTGCGCGACGGCGGCCAGTGCCTTGTGAACGACCTCCCAACGGGCGGCGAAATCGTCCTTGAACTGCACGTCGCCGCTCAGCAGGAAGCCGCGGATATTGGCCAAAGCGAGGCCGAAATTGCCGCGCACGTCGGCCATGTTCTTCAGCATGGCCTTGCGCTCCGGCGTCGCCTCGCGCGTCGCCTCGTCGTCGATCATCTTGGTGATCATGGCCGCCACGATCTTGGCGCGCGGCGCCGCCTGCTCGGTCAGGATTTTGGTCGCGGGGAAAGCGTCGGGCGTGAAGGCCAGCGCTTCGGCCTTGTCCTGCGCGGCGCGGAGCTGGTCGAACAATCCGCGCGTGGCCGCCCAGCGTTCCCGGTTTTCCGGATTGGTGAAACTCTTCGACAGCTCATCCATCTGTGCGCTGAGCGCGTCGATGTTCGCCCAGGTCGCGATGCGCTCCGTCTTCAGGCCTTCCTTGCCGGTCAGCAGGTAGCCGCGCAGGATCGCCAGCGATCCGTTCATCTGGGCGGTCAGGTCCGCGCTGGCATTGGCGGTCGGTGCGCGCACCTCGGTGATGCGCGCGGCGACGCCGGTGATGGAGGTCAAGGTCAGGCTGGTATAGGAAACAGCGGCGACCAGCACCAGGCACACGGCTGCGAAGCCGAGCCATAGGCGCTTGCTGATGGTCAGGGTCAACGAAGACATCGTCCTCTCCAGAATCTTTGTTTGAATTGCGTTCAAACTGAATGAGGGCGCTTTACTGATTGGTAAATGGATGCAGGTCTGCGAGCGAAACTTTCGTTTCATCGCCGGGACCGTTTAGGACTGAAGATGGAGTGACTCGAGGCTCAGCGGCACATGTGAAAACCGCCGAGATCCAGGTGAAAGTGATTGGCGTGCAGTGCGTTGTAGTGCGGGCTGAGCACGATGTTGAATAGCCCGCAGGCCTCATTCCTCGCTGCGGCTAGGAATTTTCCCTCTGGCGTCGATTTGTCCCAATCCGCCTGCACCGAGATCGCGCGGCCATCGGCCAGGCGGAAGCCAGCAATGTCGATGGCGTTGGCGGTCGCGTGCTGGCTGCGCCGGCCGCTGGCGGCACTGTTCACGTTGCGGCAGGCATAGGTGCCGAGATGGTCGATGCGCGTGATGCTGGTGCCGAGACGAATTCGCGCCAGCTCCTGCAACCGTCCTTCGTACCAATAGAGCGCCGCCATCAAGGGACAGGTCGCGTCAAAGGATGAGCTGTACGGAATCTGCGTTCGCAGCGGATGCACCACATTGACCATGCCGCAGCCGTTTTTGATCGGACGCAACGGCACCGGCCGGTAGCTGAGTTGGGAGCGGTCCAAAGCGGCGATGCAGGCGGCGGGATCGGCGGCCAGGCTGTTGACCTGGATCCGGGCGAGCCAGCTCGGCGGCTGGTCCAACTCGACATGACCCCACGGCGCCCAATTGGCGGGGATGCGCAGCCAGGATTGCTGGATGGGAATGGCCAGGCCGGCGAAGGCGAGCAGGGCGATGAGAGCGGGACGGCGCCAGGGCGTGCGAGGCCGGACTTTGCGGGGTTCATCCATGGAAAGCGAACCTCGCCGGGCAATGTGGCGTTCCTTGGGCGGGTATTGTTTACCTGGGGTGGACAATGATTTGCACGCGGAGTAGTTCCCAAGCGGGCTGTCCTTACCACATGATTGGCGGCATCCTGAGGAGTTCCACCATGAACGCTGTCACGCAAACCCAAAGTTCCCCCCAAGCTTCCACCGCCAGCCGCAAGGTGGTTGCAGCCTTGCGCGGCCGGCCGGCCAGCGACGGCGCCGGGGTCAAGCTGACCCGCGTCATCGGCCAGCCGGCGCTGCCCGACCTCGACCCATTCCTGATGCTGGACGAGTTCGGCTCCGACAAAGGGGCCGATTATATCGGCGGTTTCCCGGACCATCCGCATCGCGGCTTCGAGACCGTGACCTACATGCTCGCCGGGCGCATGCGCCACGGCGACAACCAGGGCAATGTCGGCTTGCTGCGACCAGGCAGCGTGCAATGGATGACGGCCGGGCGCGGCATCATCCATTCGGAGATGCCGGAGCAGGAAGAGGGCTTGATGCAGGGCTTCCAGCTCTGGGTCAATCTGCCGGCCAAGGACAAGATGACCAAGCCGCGTTACCAGGATATCGACCCGGAAGCGATCCCGGTGGTCGAGCTGTCGGGTGGCATCAAGGTCAAGGTGCTGGTCGGCACGTTCAATGGCGTCACCGGGCCGGTCACCAAGGTGGCGACGGAGCCGCTTTATCTCGATATCTCGCTGCCCGCCGGAACCTCGCTCAGCGTGCCGGTGCCGGAGGCGCACAATGCCTTCGCCTATCCGTTCGAGGGTGGTGTGACCATAGGCGAAGGCGCCGCAGCGAAGGCGGTCGCGCGCGGTGAAATCGCGGTGCTGGGCCTCGGTGGTTCCGTGCGCATCGGCGCTGACAACGGCCCCGCGCGGCTGATCCTGGTCGCCGGCAAGCCGCTGCGCGAGCCGGTGGCGAAATACGGGCCGTTCGTCATGAACAGTGCGGAGGAGATTCACCAGGCGATCGCCGACTATCAGTCGGGTCGGTTCGTCTGATGGATGCGCCGAAGCGCCTGGACGAGATCGCGAGCTATCACGCGCACATCTATTTCGATGCCGCGGAACGGCCGCGCGCGGAGAAGCTGCGGGCGTTGATCGCCGAGCGCTTCACCGCGCGGGTGGGGTCGTGGCACGAGAAGCCGATCGGCCCGCATACCAAGGCCATGTATCAGGTGGCCTTCGGCGTGGAAGAGTTTCCGCGCTTCGTGCCCTGGCTGATGCTGAATCGCGACGGCTTGAGCGTGCTGGTGCATCCGAACACGCTGTGGCCGAAGGACGACCACCTGGTGCATGCACTGTGGCTGGGCACGCCGCTGCCGATCAACGATTCCATGCTGCCGGTCGAAGTGCCGTCGCGCGATCAGGTGGAAGAGTTGCCGCCCGCCAACACGACTCCGACCGTCGCACCGTAGAAAGTCTCTCTCATGGTCGTGCCAAGCACGACCATGACGGTTGGAGCGGTGGCACAATCGCGCGAAGAGACGCTAACCCAGCACAAAATCGTAGCGGCCGATCTTTCCGCCGTCGGCCGGCGTCACATCCATCAGCAGCGCCGCGTTGAAGATCCGGTCGCGTTCGTTGCCGGGCTCGCCGGGGAAATAGAGCTGCGTGGTAAGGATGTCGCCGCCCGGCGCCTGGACCTTGACATGAAAATGGCGCGTGCGGCCGGGATAGAGGGCCGGCACGATGGTCTCGAAGGCGAACCTGCCTTGTGCGTCGGTGAATTGGTGGCCGCGCAGGCGATAACCCTGGTTGTCGTATCGGCCCTCTGAATCACAGTGCCAGAGATCGAGCAAGGCATGCGGAATCGGCCGGCATTGCCGGTCGAGGGCGAAGCCGGTGAGGGTGATGCGGTCGCCCTCGATGCCCTCGGCGACCAAATTGGTCCGCTCCGGCGAGTTCGGCGTGAAATAGGGACCTTCGGTCTGGGCCGGTGTCGGCTCGTCGCCGTCCGTGCAGGATGGCGTGAGGGACGGAAGGCTGTCGGCGCGCACCAATCGCGGCAGCAGAAGCCCGCCGCCCGCGGCAACGCCGAGCCCCAGCAGATGGCGCCGGGAGAAATCAGGTCGCAATATCGTCATCCTTGAAATCGTTGATCCGATTGCCTTCAACGCGGCAACGACACGATTCCCTGCGGGCGAAAAACGCCCGGCTCTGTCCAGCCTACGCCTTCTGTTCGGCCGGGAAGGCGTAGGTATAGATGTGGCGCTGCACGTCGCTCAAATGGCGGTGCATGCAATCGAACGCCTTCTCGCTGTTGCGCGCTGCGATCGCCTCATAGATCTCCTGGTGCGAGGCGCTGTGCACCGTCTGGCGCTTGAAGCAATGGGCGTTCTCGCTCAGACGGCGCCAGGTGGCGTCGCGCCGGCTGGCGCTCAGGATGTCGAACAGCGACAGGAACAAGGCGTTGCGGGCCATTTCCGCCACCGCGCGGTGGAACTGCTCGTCGGCCTTTTCATAGATCAGCGGATCGGCGGCGTCCTTGGTCGCCGCGACCAGCCCTTCCAGGCGGCGGATATCGGCCTGCGATGCGCGCAGGGCGGCAAGACGCGCCACCACCGGCTCGATGGCGAGGCGCACCTCGATCACTTCCAACGGGTTGGTGAATTCCAGGATACGGTCGAAGGGAATCGCGCCCATTGCACTGGCGAGCGCGCCGGCGATCTGCGCTTCGCCGTTCGGCTTCGTCGCATGGTGGCCGTTCTTGCCGTTGCCGTCCCTGCCCTGGATGAAGGTGCCGCGGCCCTGGTGCCGGGTGATTTCGCCCTCGCGCTCCAGGATCTCCAGCGCGCGACGCAGCGAACGGCGGCCGACGCCCATCTCGTTGGCGAGGAAACGCTCCGGCGGGATGCGGCCATCGACGCCGAGACCGCCACTGGCGATCAGTTGGCGAAGCTTCAACAAGGTCTGATCGGAATGCTGCAACATCGGACTTGAAATCCTTCCCTGTGGGCCTGAGCGGCCGATCGCAATTGGTGCGCAATTGGATCGGCATCCTGGTCTTGTGCGACCAGTTTGGTTCTCTTGGTTCAAACCGGTGCTCACGTCCCTGTCGCGCATGATGCTGAGGAATCGAATGATTGTAAACCGCGCTGTTTCGAAAGCGCGGAATACGGGCCTATGTCGACAATCATGCGCCGGACTCCTGACGGCGAACCATGGCTGCGGTTGTGACCAAACAATGGATCGCTGTTGACGGCGCTCCGACACAATGGTTACGTTCGAGGCAGAAAAGAAGAAAACACAGAACCAATTCAGCGAAATTGGTTCCGCCAGGATCGACGGAAACAGGGAGTGGTCGGGATGAGTTCGCGCGCGCAACTCGAAGGGCACAATCTGCAAGCCGCACTCGACCAGCTTCATGCCGACGTTGCCGCGCACAACATGGCGCCCTATTGGGTGGTCGACCGCAGCGTGAAGAATGACGAGGAGCGCCAGATCCTCGACAAGCGCAAGGCGATCCCCTTCATCTGGAAATACAAGGGCGAGATCGAGCCGCTGCTCTATCGCTCGGCCGAGTTGATCACCACGGAGACCTCGGAGCGCCGCTCTCTGGTGCTGGTCAATCCGGGCCTGGCGCCCAAGCGCGCGGCGGTCACCAATCTCTATGTGGCCTATCGGCTGAACGATCCCAACGAGATCATGCCGCCGCACCGCCATTCGCCGAACGCGATCCGCCTGGGCCTGACCGGCAAGCAGAATTTCACCGGCGTCGAGGGCGAAGACATCACCTTTGGCCCCGGCGATCTGGTGCTGACGCCGCACGACACTTGGCACAATCACGGCAACGAAGGCGACGAGAACGCCATCAATCTCAGTGTGCTCGACCTGCCCCTGGTCGAAACCCTGAACGCGATCTATTTCGAGCACGATTACACCGAGGAAGAAGAGGGCGTGCGCGTCAAGAAGGCGATGCAATCGGCGCGCTTCCCGCGCGATTACTCGCAGCGCGTCTATGGTTCCGGCGGCCTGCTGCCGCGTTTCGTTTCGCACCATCGCGGCACCGGTGCCGCCTCGCCCATGTATGTCAATCGCTATGACATGATGCGCGAGGCGCTGGAGAAGTTCCGCGACTGGGACGGCGACCCGCACGAGGCGCTGATGATCGAATATGTCAACCCGATCACCGGCACCAGCATCTTCAAGACCATGACCTTTTTCATGCAGATGCTGCGGCCGGGGGAGAAGACCCTGCCGCTGAAGCAGAATGCCAGCCTCACCGTCTCCCCCTTCGAGGGCAGCGGCCATTCCATCGTCGGCGGTAAGAAGATCGACTGGGATCCGTTCGACACCTTCGTCGTTCCCGGCGGCGAATGGTGCGAGCACGTGAATAATTCCAGCAGCCCGGCGATCCTGTTCGTCGCCAGCGACGAGCCGACGCTGAAGGCGCTGGCGCTCTACCAGAAACACGGCAAGCTGAAGACCGGCGAGATCAAACGGCTGTCCTGATCCTTCATCGCCCATTGCATTCCATATACGAGCATCATGGCCAAAGCCAAGAACACCAAGCTGCTATCGAATTTCGACTGCCCGGGCGGCGGCCAGGTCTGGGTCGAAGGCACGACGCTTTATGTCGGCCATATGCGTCAGCCGACCGGCACGTCCATCGTCGACGTGTCCGATCCCAGGAATCCCAAGCTGATTTCCAAAATCGAGCTGCCGCCGGGCTGGCATTCGCACAAGGTGCGCGTCGCCAACGACATCATGATCGTGAACCATGAGCGCCAGGGCACCGAGGGCGATACGGAATTCGGCGGCGGTCTCGGCATCTACGATGTGTCCAACCCGCGCGATCCGAAGCTGATCACCAAGTGGCGCACCCACGGCAAGGGCGTGCATCGCTACGATTTCGACGGGCGCTACGCCTATATCTCACCGACCGCCGAGGGTTACATCGGCAATATCGCCATGATCCTGGACCTCAAGGACCCGGCAAAGCCGGAAGAGGTCGGGCGCTGGTGGATCCCCGGCCAGTGGAAGGCCGGCGGCGAGGAATACCCCTGGAACAACTGGACGCCGCCGCGCTGCCATCACCCGATGCGCCGGGGGAATCGTCTCTATGTCAGCTATTGGCATCATGGCTTTTTCATCCTCGACATCGACGACATGTCGAAGCCGAAACTGATCTCGGCCGTGAACACCTCGCCGACCTGGCCGCACCCGACCCACACCTGCCTGCCGATGCCGACCAAGCTGAAGGGCCGGGACGTGATGATCGTGGCGGACGAGGATGTGGCGAAGCTGTGGCCGGCGGCGCCCGCCTTCATGTGGATCTACGACATCACCAACGAGCATTGCCCGATCCCGATTTCCACCTGGCAGGTGGAGGGTTTGGACAAGGATGGTTCGCCGCAGCCGGCGATGATGGGCTGCCACCAGCCTTCGGAAAGGTTCAAGGGCACGGTCATTCCTTTCGCCTGGTTCGCACAGGGGCTGCGGCTGGTCGACATCGCCGACCCGTTCGCGCCGAAGGAAGTCGGCTTCTACGAGACCGATGCGCCGAAGGGATTCGATCTGGCGTCGTCGAACGATGTCACCATCGACGATCGCGGCCTCATTTTTCTGATCGACCGGCAGCGCGGCGTGGACATCATCGAGACGAGTGTGATGTAGTCGCGCAAGAGCGTGGGGGAGGCAAAGGTGAGCGACAAAAAGGGTATCAGTACAATCGGCAAGCGGAACCCGAACCTGCCGTTCCATCCGGCGGTGCGCGCCGGCGATTTCATCTTTGTCTCGGGACAAGTTGCCAAGGACGAGAACGGCAACATGTGCCTCGGCAATATCGAGGAAGAGACGCGCTGGACCATCGAATCCATCAAGCGCATCCTGGCGCTGGAAGGCGCCGACCTGACCGATGTCGTGAAAGTGACCGTCTATCTGGAGGACGCGCGCAACTTCGGGCGCTACAACAAGGTGTTCTCGGAATACTTCCCCGACGGCCGCCTGGCACGCACCACGGTCGAGGCGCGCGCGGCCATCGAGTGCAAGATCGAAATGGACGCGGTCGCCTACAAGCCGCGCTGACAAGACTTCAGGGCGGCGCCGGCATCGCCGGCAAACGCCCAACGACGAATGGGAGAGTGGGAGATGGTGAGACTTTTGGGGCGTAGCACGTCCGGCAACGTGCAGAAGGTGGTGTTCGCGCTGGAGGAGTTGGGGATCCCGTACAACCGCGAGGATTACGGCCGCCAGTTCAACAACACGCAGGACGCGGCGTACCTGAGGCTCAATCCCAATGGCAAGGTGCCGACCCTGGTGGACGGCGACACCGTGATCTGGGAATCGAACACCATCCTGCGCTATCTCGCGAGCAAACAGGGCAACAAGGCGATCTATCCGACCGATCTTGCGGCGCGCACGGAGGTCGAGCGCTGGATGGATTGGCTGCTGGCCTCGGTGAATTATCAATATGTGCAGGTGTTCAAGGATTCGAAGAAGGCCGAGAACGAGCGCGCGCCGACCTTCGCCGCCGACGCCAAGGAACTGGCGGCGCAGATGGCGATCCTGGAAGGCGCCATCGCCGGCAAGGCGTGGGTCGCCGGCAGCACCCTGACCCTGGCGGACGTGGCGCTGGGCCCGATCCTGCATCGTTGCCTGGATTTCCCGATTGCGCTGCCGGCGCTGCCCAACCTGAAAGCCTGGCGCGCCAAGCTGGTGGAGCGACCGGCGTTCAAGAAGGCGGTTGGGCTTTAGAATCTACCGCTGCCCGTCATTGCCGGGCGTGACCCGGCAATCCAAGTTGACGGTGCG